>JABMOI010000075.1 GCA_013204185.1 bacterium
CGTTGCCCAGGTGCCATTTGCCAGCAAAGAATGTTGAATATCCCGCTGTTTGGAGGATCTCTGCGATGGTTTCTTCCGAAGCAGGGAGTTGATCGACGTACGCCGCTGGGTACATGGCCCGGTTATCCGCGTAATTAGGACCGACTGTATCTGGTTGTGGAGCGCCGAAATAGTCCGTCGTCTTCAGCCGGCTTGGATAGTTGCCCGTCATAATGCTCGCCCTAGTTGGGCTACATACGGGCGCCGCCGCGTAGGCTTGGGTTAGGCGCATTCCTTCCGAAGCAAGTCGGTCAATAGAAGGGGTCTCATAAAACGTGCTGGGGTTGTTGGCACCAATATCCATGTACCCCAAATCATCCACTAAAATGAATACCACGTTGGGTTCTTTGGGCGTGGAGCAACCAATAGTTAGGAGCAGCAGAAGGCAACTTAGATTGCGGGCAAGAACACGGGGATGATTCATTTTTTGTTCGGTGTTTTCTGCAATATACTTGAGAATCGGAGTTCGGATGATAATGAACAGTATAAACTAATCGCACTCGCTTCATGAAGGCTAGTATCTATATCGCCACAAGCGTCGATGGCTTCATTGCTCGAACAGACGGGTCGCTCGACTGGATGCCCCAATTCGGCGCCTCCGGTGAAGACTATGGATATCACTCCTTCATGGAATCGGTCGATGCCCTGGTCATGGGTAGAAAGACGTATGACAAGATTCTTTCCTTCGGTGTGAATTGGCCCTACACAAAGCCCGTCGTCGTTCTTAGCTCGCGTCCAATTGATATCCCGGATGAATTGAATGGAAAAGTGGTGCCAATGGGCGGATCAATGCCCGAAGTCGTTCAGGGGATGATCCAGCGAGGATATGAGCACGTCTATGTGGATGGAGCCGCCACAATTCAGACCTTTCTAAACTTTGGGCTGGTCGATCAGATCATTGTGACGGTGATCCCCGTTCTGATTGGCACAGGTATTCCCCTTTTCGGACCTGTTTCCGAAGATATTAGACTCGAACTCGTATCTCAGGCGTCGTGGCCGAGCGGATTAACTCAGAATACCTACCGAGTAGTGAGTTCAGATTCTTAACGTTGACCAGGTCGCACTCTTAGGGGCACCACCTTCCTGTTACCGCCATAAATCACAATGAGCGACACCGCAGCCACGAGAATCACGATGGCGATCAACATCCTGTCTGTAACAACTTCTCCGGCAAGCCACCAACCCAAAAACACGGCCACTACAGGGTTTACAAACGCATACGAAGCAATCTGCTTTGGCGGCGCGTTACCGAGCAGCCAAACGTAGGCCGAAAACCCTCCGAAAGACCCAAAGATCACTAGGTATATCCACCCATTAAAGGAGTGCATACTGATCGCTTCGAAGGAAAATTGGGCTCCCTCTCCAAATGCGAGGCCCAGCAGAAAAATCACGACTCCCCCGGCTGCCATTTGAACCGCCGACGACATAAACACATTGGTAGGCATTTCAATCATTTTGCTACGGAGAGAGCCGAGCGACCAGGTAAATGACGCACCGATCACAGCCAGTACGGCTAAGCTGTTCGGAGAATTAACACCTTTTGCCACTTCTGGACCCACCAAAACGATAATTCCCGCTAGACCTAAAACGAGTCCGGCTATTACGAATCGATTCGGGGCGCCGCCTTTCAGCATGAGCCAATCCAGAAGGACCAGCCAAATAGGAACAGCTGTAATGATAAGCGCAGCCAAACCTGACGTGATAAATTGCTCAGCCCAAGCCACCAAGCCTGTCCCCAACCCAAGCGTCAAGAACCCGATGATCGATGCATTTACGCGCCGCTGCATGGTCGGCGCTTCCACACCTCTTAGTCGCAAAAAAGCGTAAAGAGCAGAGCCCGCTAAAGCAAACCGCGAACCAATCGCAATAAATGGGGGAATCGTTTCAATTGCGAAAGCGATTGCTAAATAGGTGGACCCCCAGACGATGTAGATCATTCCGAACGCAAGAATGAGCTGGAGTTTTTTGTTTGGTTCGTTGGGCATCCATTTAGTTCTGGTTGTGGCCAGAAAGATAATGCGATTACGTGAGTTTCCAGCCCGGCCTGCGGCCGCTTTTTTGCCTGACTTATTACTACTTACCTCGCTTGGAAGACTCCAATAAACATCGGCTAGTGACGTGATTCGCCCCCCCTATCACGTTCTATAATAAAAAGAGCACCACTATAACGTCCCCAAGGGGGCGTTTCCAAGCGTTTTTGAGCCTCTCGCCATTATTTCTATCATTCGCAGGTTATGATTTACAGCTGCATGTTTCTAATGGTATAGATAATCCAACCCCTTATTGGTATGAAACTCTATTCCCGCCCCGCTCTTCTACTCGCCACACTCTTCCTTGGAGGTGGCTTGTGGTCATTCTTGTCTCGATCCTCTCCTAATGTCAATGCGACTAGTTCGCTGACCAGATCAGACAGCCTTCTCAAGCTCGCGCATCAACGTCAAATTGATTCTCAACTAGAGGAAGCGGAGGGTATCTATGACAATGTATTAGCCACTATTGTCCCGGAGACTGAATTTCAAGAAGGAATTCAAGCAAGAATTGGCCTTGTTGAAATCTCAATTGAACGAGGCACATACCAAGATGCACTAAAGCAGGTCCAAGAGCTCCTTTCTATAGGAGAAATCGAGGGGCATCAGTTATTGCTCGCCAAAATCCTCTGCACAAAAGGCGAAGCTGAAATTCGATATGGCGACTATGTTCAGGCGGATGAATCCATCAATGCGTGCCAAGATATCTATACTCATATTTCCGTTGGGACTCTAGAATTGGAGGCATACGCAGAGCATCTTCGGGGTTTTTTATACCACGTGCAAGGATACTACATGCAAGCTTTAGATCACTATCAAAGCTCACTGAAGCTAAAGTATCGTACAGTTGGAGGTGAGAGTACGGACTACTCTAACACATTAAACAACATCGGAAACGTCTACACTCGACTTGGAGACTTTAATCAAGCCTTAAACTATCACAATTTGACACTTCAAATTAGGCAGAAAAACCTTCCTGCTGACCACCCTAAAATTGGTGGCTCATTTGGGAATTTGGGGAATGTGTATGATGCACTTGGGAATACACTGGCTGCCATACAGCATCACGAACAAGCTGCGACTATTTGGAAGGCCAATTTCGGGGAATGGCATCCTGATCTCGGCTTTTCATATGACAACTTAGGACAGGATTTCAATAAACTCTCGGAGTACAGGAAAGCCAACGCCATGTACTCAAATGCAATAGAAATTAAAAGAAAGGTTCTCAATGAAAACCATCCTTCAATTGCGACAAGTTTATATGGAAGAGGCATGGCCCTAATGGGAATGGGCCAAGTTCAACTCGCGCAAGAGTCAGTGGGCGAAGCAATTCGCATCTATGAGGAAAGTCACCAATCCCATCATCCAAAATACTTTGAAACTCTAGGCCTTTACTCCCAAATTCTTTACAAGTCAGGAGACCAGAAGGCTTCGTTTGACACATTCAAAGTCGCTATAGATCTTGCTTTGAAAACCAATCCTAGGAAAGCAGTTTCAATCTTGAATGACTTTGCAATCGCCCTTTTGGAATCCAACCAGTTGGAACAGGCGATCGAATACTGTCACAAGGCTATTTCGATCAACATGAATCAGGGGTTCGACATAAATGCAGAGTTTAACCCGCCAATAGGATCATTTTACAACATCTTTGAGGCAATTCGATCACTTGTGATTAAGGCTGATGCATTAAAAGCTAGGCCTGGCAATTTAATTAGTGTACGTAACAAAAAAGAGGTTTTGGAGACATATGAACGTGCGTTAGAAATTGCAGTCTATTCTAGACGTCTGAAAGTGGCGCCAGAATCGAAAAACGACTTGAATAGGGATATCGACAATCTTGCCAGCGGTGCAATTTCGAGTGCCTTAGAACTGTTTGAGTTGACGAATGATGAGCGCATGTTGGATCGGATTTTCAGAGTAGTTGAGTTTCAAAAAAGCGGGCATTTTTTTGACGATCTAACAGATGCACAAGCAAAAATCATAGCTCACGTACCTGACTCGCTAAAGCTTCAGGAAATTGAATTGAGGAACCAATTAGCAGCTTTTGACCGTCAATTGAGCCA
>JABMOI010000076.1 GCA_013204185.1 bacterium
AATTTGCCCTGATTGGAGTGGCGGGCTACGTAGCGCCCCGTCATATGAAGGCGATCAAGGAAACTGACAACGAACTCATTGCTGCCCTTGATCCTAGTGATAGCGTGGGAATCATAGACCAATATTATCCAAATGCTGCATTTTTCACTGAGTTTGAGCGATTTGACCGCCATGTCGATAAATTGAATCGGTTAGGCAGTAAGGTCGACTATGTGTCCATATGTTCACCTAACTATCTTCATGATGCCCATATTCGGTTCGCTCTGCGCAATCATTCTCATGCCATCTGTGAAAAGCCTCTGGTTTTGAATCCCTGGAATATCGACGGGATTCAATCTATTTCGGAAGAAACCGGTTGTGATGTATCTTCGATTTTGCAATTGCGCCTACACCCTTCCATTATCGCGCTCAAAGCCTCAGTCGAAAAGAGCGCCATGCAGCAAATTCATGATGTCGACTTGACCTACATCACGTCACGCGGCTTTTGGTATCAGACTTCGTGGAAAGGGGATATCAACAAGTCAGGTGGTATTGCTACCAATATAGGTGTACATTTTTTTGACATGCTGCATTTTATTTTCGGCCCACTACAGTTGAATGTCGTTCACATGCACGATGGTCAGCGCGCTGCGGGTTATCTAGAATTTGCGAATGCACGAGTGCGTTGGTTTTTGTCTATTGACCAGAATGATTTGCCCGAAGGTTATTCCGACAAGATAAAGACCTATCGCTCAATCAAGGTGGATGGAGAGGAAGTCGAGTTCTCATCTGGATTTACCGATTTACATACCCAGAGCTATGAAGGCATCCTGAAAGGTCAGGGCTTTGGCATAGATCAGGCGCGCCCCTCCATCGAAATTGTACACGCCATCAGAACCGCTGAAATAGCCCCCTTGAGTGGCGAGTACCATCCCGCCATAAAATCCTTAACCAAAGGCCGATTGAGAATTTGACCGCGCCCTTTATTCATCCCACAGCTATTGTTGATGACGATGTCATCATCGGGGATGGCTCTATAATTTGGCACTTTTGTCATATCCTAGGACATGCTGAAGTTGGGCGAGATTGCGTTCTTGGACAGAATGTCATGGCTGGCCCCGATATTCGAATTGGCGATGGATGCAAAATTCAAAACAATGTTTCCATCTACAAAGGGGTCACCCTAGAAGAGAATGTTTTTTGTGGACCCAGTTGTGTCTTCACGAACGTTCTCACTCCGCGGGCTTTTGTTAACCGAAAAGACGAAATTCTTGAAACAAGGGTCTGTGCCGGGGCAACTATTGGCGCGAATTCAACAATTATCTGTGGGGTTACTATTGGCTCTTATGCCATGATTGGAGCGGGCGCTGTGGTGACACGAAACGTTCCCAGCCATGCATTGGTTATTGGTAATCCAGCCCGCCAAAATGGGTGGGTCTCACGAGAGGGAGAGGTTCTGCGTCAGGACCTTGTGTGTCCCAGAACAGGTGAAATTTATCGAAAATCTACGGATGGCCTAACATTGGAATTGCAATCGGTAACCTAGATATATGTCCATTCCCTTCATTGATTTGAATGCCCAACGTGCGCAGCTGAAGGATGATATAAATCATCGAATTCAGGTGGTTATGGATCATAGCCAGTTCATCATGGGCCCGGAGGTGTCGCAGCTCGAAGAAGCCCTATGTGCCTACGTAGGGTGCGAGCACACCATCACTACGTCCAGCGGTACGGATGCCTTGCTGGCTGTTCTCATGGCATGGAACGTGGGGCGTGGCGATGCCGTTTTCCTGCCATCCTTCACTTTCCCGGCGACAGCTGAGGCCGTTGCTCTGATCGGGGCTACGCCTGTATTTGTTGATGTAGAGGGTGATACTTGCGCGATGAAACCATCATCTCTTGTGACACAAATCGCAAAGGTCAAGGCCTCCACCTCATTTCAACCTTGTGTAATTATTGCTGTCGACCTTTACGGACTACCAGCCGACTACGCCGCTATTAGACAAATTTCCCAACGCGAAGGGCTGTTACTAGTAGCCGATGCGGCGCAGAGTATTGGCGGCACCCAAAACGGGAGAATGGTAGGTACTCTAGCAGATGCTACAATCGGCAGCTTTTTTCCCGCAAAGCCATTAGGTTGCTATGGCGACGGTGGCGCAATCTTTACCAACGATTACAAATTGGCAGAAACGCTCAAATCTATTCGTGCCCATGGTAAGGGGGATTCCAAGTATGACATCGTTCGTATTGGGCTGAATGCACGACTCGATACAATACAGGCTGCCGTACTTCTAAGTAAATTGATGATTTTTGAGGAAGAGATAGATAGCCGTGAAAGACTTGCCTGTGCCTATGATTCATGCCTCGGCAATATTGTCCGACTGCCAGGCCGTCGGGCTGGGAGCACTTCTGCATGGGCTCAGTACACCATACAATTTGAAAGACGCGATGCTCTAGCTTCGGCATTAAAAGAAGATGGTATTCCAACCGCCGTCTACTACCCCCGACCCATGCATATGCAGCCCGCCTATAAAGATTTTGGCGAGGGCAAGGGCTCGCTTCCCACTGCTGAACAATTGTCTTGTGACGTGTTAAGCCTGCCCATGCACCCCTATCTCGCTGATGATGAGGTAGAGCGGATCTGCAATTCCATCCGTTCATATCTTTCTTCGTGACCCACGCGCCTACCCGTATACTCTTTGTTCTACCCTCATTTGCTGGTGGCGGAGCCGAGCGGGTGGCGTTAACATTGTTGGCTAGCTTGGACCCGACCAGTTTTTCTCCTGCCTTGGCCGTTCTGGACAACCGAGGACCGCTGGCAGATATGGTTCCTGAAGGAACTCCTGTAACGGACCTGGAAACACCACGTCTTCGCCGTGCTCTTGTTCCTTTGGTTTTAGCTATCCGAAAGGCCAAACCTGATATTGTGTTTTCGACCTTGGGTTACGTCAATTTGGCCCTTCTGGCAGCGCAACCTTTTCTTCCCCAATGCACCCGGATTGTAGTGAGGGAGGCCAATATGCCCTCACTCAGCCTACCAAACACATCGCATCCCGCATCGTTCAAGACGGCGCATCGGTTTCTCTATCCCCGGGCAGATATCGTGATTTGTACATCTGAGCAGATGGCGGAAGAAATGGGTCGGGATTTTACCATTCTGCCTGCAAATATTTCCTTACTTCCCAATCCTGTCGATGAAGTGGCTGTCCGTCGCGCCGCTGCACCCATTGAACGTGCACGG
>JABMOI010000077.1 GCA_013204185.1 bacterium
GCCTTGTCTGACTGCTTGTCATACACTTCAACCCGTTCTACAGCATCCGCAGGCAGGTTTTTGGTAGCAATGGTGGGGTCAGATCCAAAAAACTCTTTTCCGTCAACAAGTACCTTTTGGACGGTCTCTCCCTGAACTGTAATACTTCCGTCTTCACCAACCTCCACGCCAGGCAGCCTGCGTAATAGGTCTTCAACCACTGCGTTTGGCCGAGTCGCAAAGGCTGCGGCGTTAAAACTAAGCGTGTCCTTTGTGACTCTAAAGGGGATATGTTCGGCGCTTACAACGAGTTCGTCAAGTTCGGACACTAACTCATGCATAATGAGTTGGCCTACATCCAAGTCGGCTTCCTTCACCTCGATATTCTGCCGGATGGTTTGGTACCCGACGTACGAAATTTGAAGGATATACTCCCCAGCAGCCAACCGGCGGAGTCTAAAAGCGCCGTTGTTGTCACTGGTAGCGAATTTGGTTAGCACAGAATCGGCCCGGGTGAGCGCGACGACAGTGGCAGACGGGATACCAATTTTGGTTGAGTCTACTACAGAACCCGTAATATCAAACCTTCCAGTTTGCGCATGAGCAACCTGAAATGACCCTAAAAACAGAGTCAATAAAAGAGCAATTTTAATAATCTTAAACATCTAATTCTGATTTAATTTCGGCGGCGCATCGAGCGATCTCGGCCAGCTCCTAGTCGTTTGACTTCTTCCATCTTATCGGCAACGGCCCGTTCATATTTTTCCCGTGTAATCTTTTCGCCACGTTCAGGGCGGGCAACGGCAAACATATCAAGGCCATCTAGCGATACTCCAGTAGCTGTGAAGCTGAGTCTTCCATTATCTACCGTGAGAACTAGTATTGCTCCGGGCAACCCCCCATACATTTCGGGGCCCACTTCGTAGGGAATATCTAGCGCAAACCATGCCTCCACTGACGAGGTATCTATCTTGGCCGTCGCTTTGTGAACCGTAAAACCAAGGAATTCGCCTTCTTCTCCGTCCAGCTTCCAAGCAATGGTTGGCAATTCGGATTCAATCCGAAATTCTTTGGTCATAAAGTCCCGAACTTCGGTCATGATGCCTTCGTCCCGGTTGATATATGAGACCAACACGGTTTCATTATCTGAACGCGAGTTGCTACCCATTTTCATGAAAGCCAACATTCGATTGTTTCTAGAGTCTTGCCCTGAGGTTTCACTTTCCTCTTTCGGCGCATCCTGCATCACGGATTCAGACTCGTTGAAAAGCAGCATGATTTCTTTTTTGCCTTCTTTGGGCATATCCATTCCCCGAGCAAATTCTGGGACTTCAAAATTGTATGTCACCACTCGTTCGTAGACGATCATGCCTTGCTGAGCTTGGGCCAAGCATGGCGCAAAAAAGAGGAGGATAAATAAGAGTTTTTTCATGCCGGAGAGTCGTTGCTTTAGTCACCTATTGGACGCGCCAACCTCTGGCTCATTCCATTTGTCGACCTACGGTACAATAACACATCAAGATGCAGTAAGAAGCCCTTCGATTTAATTGTTGTTGCGCGCGGAGTATCTTGAATTGATAGGTATTCCGTACGACCACCATCATCCCAAAACTATGCGCACCAAGTCTTCCATCACACTGATATTCCTGGCTCTGTGCCTCTCGGCTTGCTCTCAGCCATTGGCGCCGGAAGGATTCACGCCGTTGTTCAACGGTGAGAACCTCGAAGGATGGTTTGGACACGGCACCGAAGATCCACGCATGTTGTGGAATATGACGGCCAGCGAGCTTGAAGCGCACATGGAACAGACCCGAGAAGACGTCCGGGCGCATTGGAGCGTTAAAAATGGCGAATTGGTCAACGACGGCGAAGGGCTCTACTTAACGACCAACAAGAACTACGGGGATTTTGAGCTCACGCTCGAATACAAAACCGTTCCGGGCGCAGATAGCGGGATTTACCTAAGAGGCGTGCCTCAGGTGCAAATTTGGGACACGACAGAAGAAGGAGGGAAGTGGGATCTGGGCGCCGACAAAGGCTCTGGGGGTCTTTGGAATAACAGCGCTGGAGCTCCGGGTAAGGATCCATCGAAATTGATGGATAAGCCGTTCGGCGAGTGGAATAGCTTTCGGATTTTAATGACAGGGGACAAAGTCACCGTTCATTTTAACGGCGAGAAAGTGGTAGACGAGGCCGTGATGGAGAACTATTTCGACCGTTCGATCCCCATCTTTGAAGAGGGGCCGATTCAGCTTCAGACACACGGCGGCGAAATCCGGTGGCGCAACGTTCTCATTCGAGAAATACCACGGGGTTAGACCGTCCGGCCCCGGCTAGGGCTTGGTCAGGATAATGCAGCAGTAAATTCGTATCGCCCAGAGCCCAATTCTAGCTCTACGCCCATTTCATTGACGGTTACAGGGCCGCGTAACGCAGCCAACTGAGCCAGCGGACGCCCCGCCTCAACTACGGAATCGGGGTTAGAAGTAGGTATTTTTACCAATGCTGTCGTGTTAACCGGAATAGAGATGTGAACATTGAGATTGCCTTCAGCCTTGCGCCAACTGCAAGAAATTGGGCCTCGGACTGAGGCATAACTCGCATCGACCCAGTCCAAATCCTCGGGAGGGTATGGCGCAATCACAAATCGATCAAACCCAATGGCTTCAGGATCGGGCTCGATGCCGCCCAATACTTTAAAGAACCACTCGCTCACGGAGCCGAACATGGGATGGTTTTGGGAATACACGTTGTCGCTCTGAGCCCATGTCTCCCATAGTGTTGTGGCGCCGTTCTCGATCATGTGAATCCAGCCGGGATACTCTTGTTGGCTAACCATTTTGTGCGCAACGTCCGCGTGACCGGTTTTCGAGAGCATATTGAGCAGGTACTTGGTCCCAAAGATTCCCGCCGCAATGTGGCCTTTGTGATCTTGCATTACAGCGTCCACCATGCGCCTCACAGCCAGTTCGCGTTCTGAATCGGGCACGAGGCCCGAGTACAAGGCGGCAGATTGAGCCGCCTGTGTTGCAATTCCAATTCGGCCCGTTCCTGTTTCGACAAAACGACCCGAAAAGGCTGCTCGAATGGAGTTACCCAACTGCCTGTAATGTCGTGCTTCCGAAGTTTTACCAAGCAGAGTTGCAAGATCCGCGACCATTGTGGCTGCTTGATAAAACTGCGCGGTCGCAATCAGTTCAATGGGCTTTGGATCGAGGCTTTCGTGGTCGCCTATGCACCTGTCAATGATGAAGTTGTCTGAGTTCGCCTCGAGCAGATCGACCCATGTTTTTGCCGCTTCGAAGTGGTTTTCAGCTAGACGGGTGTCGCCGTAGTATTGGACAAGTTGAACGATTAAGAGGGGATGCGCGAGCCCCCAACCAATGGGACCGGCACCCTCAGCGTAGTTTTCTGCCGAAATTCCGACATATGGAGCGGTTTCAGTAAACCAGCCGTCGCGCGCTGCATCTTTGAAATCTTCGACGGACTTGGAGTAGAACGCAGACATGTCATAATTGAAGATGGCCATCTCACTGGAGGCCACGATATCTCCGCCGTACTGATACTTTTCCCGCGCAGGGCAGTCGGACTGGACGCTGAAAATATTACTGAGGAAAGTCCACTTCACCAGCTCCTGAATCTGGTTGAATCGGGCATTCGAGCACCTAAAAGTCCCGACAGATTCAACATCCGTGTTGAGACGGAGGCCTTCAATGGCCCTGATGGCTGGTTTTCCAGGGAAACCGGTTACTTCAACGTACCGGAAGCCATGAAAGGTGAACCGCGGGGTGTACACTTCTTCCGTTCTATCTCCGCGCAAGGTATACGTATTTACTTGCCACGCTACTTCGGGGGCGCCTGGGCCTCCGCGCGGCGTTCCGTCCTGTTTGAGCCCTTTAATTTGCCCGGCCACTGCCGTCATCGGATTAAGCGTTCCATCTTCGTATACAAGTTCTCCCATGCGCATGGTGACCTCTGTGCCTCTCGGCCCCGACACGTTGAGGCGGGCCCAACCAGCAAAGTTTTGCCCCAAGTCGAAAACGAAAACGCCCGGTTTAACCTCTTCAACCGAAACGGCTGAAACCGTCCTGGTTACGCGAATGGGCGGCATGGGGGAAGCTTGGATGAGCCGCCCAGAGGAATCATCCAATTCTAAAACCGAAGCAGCAGACCAATCCGAATCATCAAAACCAGAACTTGCCCAGCCGGTGCGCTCAAGGCGCGCGTCGTACACTTCGCCCAAATACACGCTATTTTTTAGGAGAGGACCGCTCGCAACGCGCCACGAATCGTCAGTTGAAATGCGTTGCGACGTTCCGTCTTCAAATTCTACAACCAGTTCTGAAAGAAATCTGGGCCTGCCCACCGGAAGATGCTCACGCAGGTTAATCCGGCTCCACATGCGAAGCGGAAGCGGGTTGTGCCATCCGTTTCCAAGCATTACTCCGAGCACGTTTTCGCCGACTCGAAGTCCGTCGGTAACGTCGTAGGTGGTGTAGTACACTCGTTTGTCGGTGCTAGTCCAGGGTGGATCGAGGACAATGTCGCTAGGGGACTTTCCATTTACTTTAAGGTCGTAATACCCGAGCGCGGTAGCGTAGAGACGCGCTCTCTTCACAGGCTTAGACAGCTCAAAACTCCGTCGAAATAGGGGAGAAGGGTCATTTTCGTACAACGCTTCGTCGGATTCAGGCAGGGCCTGACCATCATCAATCCATTGCCCCTGCCAGTCGGATGGCGATAACAATCCCATTTCCCACCAAGAAATGTCACTCGAAGTCGACTTCCGATCCTCTGAGTCCCAGACGTCGACTTTCCAATAGCAACGCGATCCCGACTGAAGTGGAATTCCTTGGTACTCAACATGCAATTGGGCATCCGAGGGCACCTTCCCGCTGTCCCAGAGGTTGCCGACGTTGGATTCAAGTAGCTCTGAGGACGAAGAGACGCGGATCTGATAGGCCGCCTGACTCTGATTTCTGGCGTCTCCGATCGTTTTGAGCTTCCAACTGAGCCTTGGGGCAAGGCTATCAATGCCCATCGGCGTGGTTCGGTTTTCGCAGCGGAGGTCGATGGGTGAAAAAGCAGCGACTTGATTGGGCACAGCCCTATTCAACACGTTAGAACCTATCTGGCCGGAAACGGCGGCAAAACCGGTCCCGGCAAGCATCGATCCTTTAAGGAAATCTCTTCTACGCATATCTAATCAGTGTTGAATCGTATTGCGGTGGTTCAGTTTGTCTGAACCGATGTCACGTTCTCAAAGGTAGTAATAAATCGAAACCAGTCCCTTTATTGGCGAAATAGATATTGCAATCTGGCATTCTTTTTTCGAACCTGTGCTTCGAACAACTAAATCCAATCGACACGTTCCTCGGGTACAGAATGGCCTTCTATAGAATCTTTCTCCTGATATTGCCCTTGGTTATGGCGGGCAGAACGGCTTCCACAGCTCTTTCCGTTTTTTCAGTGCCTGGTGGTAGCTCCCAAGAGGCGGAAAGGCCCAATCTACTCTTCATCATCACCGACGATCAACGATTCGACATGCTGGGCGTGGTGAATCCAATGCTCCAGACACCGAATATGGACAATCTGGCGATGGAAGGCGTCCGATTTGAAAAAGCGTTCGTAACAACCCCGATTTGCGCCGCCAGCCGGGCGAGCCTCCTAACAGGACTGGTAGAACGGACGCATGGATATACGTTTGGCACGCCACCCTTAGCTACTGAATTCGTACAGCAAAGCTATCCCACCTTGCTTAAAAACGAAGGCTATCATACCGGATTCATCGGGAAGTTTGGCGTAAATACAGAGCCCGGGGCGCATGAAATGCTGTTTGACGTCTTCGAACCCTTTTCGGCAGCCCCTTATTTCCGAGAAGCGTCGGACGGTACAATTCGCCATCTCACCGACATTACTACGGATAGGGCCATTGAATATTTGCATTCGAGGGATTCTTCGACCCCATTCGCGTTAACGCTGAGTTACAACGCGCCCCACGCAGACGATTCCGACGAACGGCAGTTTATTTGGCCAGCCGAAATGGACGAGTTGTACGAGGATGTAGTCATTCCTGAGCCGCCGCTTTCAGAACCTTCGTTTTACGACAACCAACCTGAATTTTTGAAAGATGGCTCGCTAAATCGAATCCGTTGGTTTTGGAGATTTGACACGCCTGAAAAAAGAGTCAATATGACGAAGGGGTACTTCCGGATGATTTCTGGTGTGGACGCTGGCGTGGGACGGGTCATGAAGGAACTGGACGAGTTGGATTTGGCAGACAACACCGTCGTGATTTTGATGGGCGACAATGGATACTTCCTTGGCGAGAGAGGATACGCGGGTAAATGGCTTCCCTACGACCTTTCTATTCGCGTTCCACTCCTTGTTTTCGATCCACGCGCCAGCAACGAGTTTAGCGGGTTGACACCCGCCGAGCCTGTTTTAAATATCGATATCGCCCCGACGCTCTTGGATCTTGCAGGAGTTGAAGTGCCTGCCCAAATGCAGGGAAAAAGCTTAGTGCCGTTTTTCCAGGGACAAACTCCCTCTGAGTGGAGGACGGACTTTTTTGTGGAGCACCTTTTCAACCATCCTGAAATTCCAAAGCATGAAGGGGTGCGGGGCGAACGCTATAAGTATGCTAGGTATTTCGAACAGTCTCCCGTTTATGAGGAGCTGTACGACCTTCAGGAGGACCCAATGGAAACCAAGAATCTAGCTGGAGATCCAGCCCATGCTCGGACGTTAGATCTGCTGAGGAAACGAACGGACGAACTTCAAAAACAGTACGGCGGGCCCTATAAAAGGCCTGTGGAGCGGTAAACCGGACTCACGGTCGTTTCCCAGAGTGCTCCATATAAGTGAAAAGTCCGTTTCGATTTTCGGTTAGGTTTTCCACTGGGAGGAAACCAAGCTCGGTATACAGATGAATCGCTCTCTGATTCGTTGGATGGACATTCAGCGATATTTTGTGAGCTCCTTGGCTTTGGGCCTCGTTCACAAGGCCTTCCACCAACATCCGGCCCAGTCCTTGCCCCCTCTGCTCAGGGCAGACAATGAGCCTCGCCAAATGGAGTCGTTGGTGGGGTTTTACCAGCAGTTGTCCAAAAGCTGCCACCTTTCCTGATTGATCGATGGCAACGTTGTGCGAAGCCTGCCAAAGAATAGCTGCTACAACCTGCTCCATTTCAATGGGGAAGTGGACGCTGCCGCCGCTCCAGATATCGCATTCTTCTTGGTTTGTAACCCAGGAAGTGACCACGTTTAGATCAGTCAAAACGGAAGGGCGGGTTCGGAGCATAAAGGATTATGATTTCTGAGGAGAATATCTCGACTCAGTCGAAATTAGGTGCTACCCACCAATTCAACTAGTCGTTAAGGAGCTTTACATGCGCCCTATGCAGCCCCGTTTTCGAGCGTCCTATTGCCAGAACCAAGTTTATTTGATATTGTGATTCATTGAATCAGGCGATGCAAGACAGCTGCCTGAGTGTTTCTGGGGTCGACGGCCGTTTGACCCGCTTCCGATTTGGGTTATGAAAAAGTACTTTTTGCCTTTAGTTGTCGTGTTTTCTTTTGCGGGTTGCGCTGGACAAAAAGACTCCTCGGATTTTCCGGTTGAAAAGACGTCTGGAGTCGTCGCTGAGAACATGGACACGTCCGTAAAACCAGGAGATGATTTCAATCGGTATGTAAACGGAAAGTGGATGGATACCGCTGTGATCCCAGCCGAGCGCCCTTCAACTGGGAATTGGTTGGAGTTGCTTGAGCAGTCTGAGGAAGACGTAAAGAAGATTGTAGACGAGGCATCCAACGGCGATTACATCGTGGGTAGCAACCAGCAAAAGATTGGAGACCTGAATGCGTCCTATCTCGACATGAGCACACGAAATGTCTTGGGCCTAACCCCACTCGAGGCTGAGTTTGCAAAAATCAATGCCGTGTCGTCCTACGAAAACCTAGCAACCTATCTAGCCAGCGCTAACAAAATTGGGGTTGTGGGGCCGTTTCAGCTTGATCAATACGTTGATTTTCAAGACCCAAGCAAGTACATGATTTACATTGCTCAGGGCGGAATCGGCCTTCCAGATCGCGAATACTACTTCAACAAGGACGCTAAATCTGTCGAAATTCGAGCCAAATACAAGAGTCACATCCAGAAGATGCTCGAGTTGTCAGGTCTGGCCAATGCAAGTGCCTCGGCTTCCACCATTATGAGTCTTGAAACTCGCATGGCGGGCTCACATTGGACGAAAGAAGAAGGTCGGGATATGGTTAAAATTTACAATCCGATGTCCGTTCCGGAGCTTAAAAAACTTAGCCCTGAATTTCCATGGGATGCTTATTTGAGCGAAGCTGGTGTAGCTGATTTGGAGGAAATCGTCGTCCTCATGCCATCCTATATCGATGAAATGGGATCGATTTTTAAAGCAACCAGCTTAGAAGACTGGAAAACGTATCTCAGATGGGCTGTTATTAACAGTCATGCAGGCATTTTAACAGAGGATTTAGACAATCAAAACTTTGAGTTTTTTGGCAAAGTCCTTTCGGGTACAGAAGAGCAGTTACCCATGTGGCGGCGCGGTGTATCCATGGTTAATAACCACTTAGGTGAGGCCATCGGGGAGGTGTATGTTTCGAAGCATTTTCCAGAATACGCGAAAGAACGTATGCTCGAGCTCATCGGGAATCTGGTCAAAGCATACGAAATAAGCATCAAAGACCTGGATTGGATGAGTGATGAGACGAAAGTCCAAGCACTCGATAAACTTTCTAAGTTCACGCCTAAAATTGGCTATCCGGATGAATGGGAAGATTATTCTGGAATCGATATTGCCGCGGGCGATTTAGTTGGAAATGTCCATAGATCACAACTGGATGGGTACGGCAAGAAGCTTGAAAGGCAAAAAGAAGCTGTGGATCGGGCGGAGTGGGCAATGACGCCGCAAACAGTAAATGCCTACTATAATCCTCCACTAAACGAAATCGTTTTTCCAGCAGCCATCTTGCAGCCCCCGTTTTTTGATATTTCGGTAGAGGATGCGGTCAATTATGGCGCGATAGGAGCCGTGATCGGGCATGAAATTGGTCACGGGTTTGACGATCAAGGAAGTACATTTGACGGCGACGGGACGCTAAGAAACTGGTGGACCGATGAAGACCACACTGAATTCAAGAAACGCACATCGCGGCTAGTAGAGCAATATTCAGAATTCAAGGTGTTTGACGATTTGAACGTCAACGGAGAGTTTACTCTGGGAGAGAATATTGGAGACCTTGGCGGTGTTAGCATTGCACTGCTGGCCTACAAGCTGTCGCTCAATGGGGAAGAACCACCCGTAATTGACGGATTTACGGGGTATCAGCGCTTTTTCATTTCATGGGCACAAGCATGGCGTGGAATTGCCAGAGACGAAGCGCTCCGCACTCAGGTGGCGACCGATCCGCATTCACCGGCTCGTTTTAGGGTGAATGGGGTGGTCAGGAACGTACCAGAGTTTTACGATGCATTCGGGGTGAGCCCCAGCGATTCGTTGTACTTAGCTCCAGACCAACGAGTCAAAATCTGGTAGTTCGATCTTTTGGGCTTGATCTGCGCTTATCTCGGCATGTGGCTCGCCGGCGAGCTTGGGCTCCCAGATCTTTTCACGCTACGCATCGGAGGGCGAGGCTTTCCTATTGTCTGGTCTATTGTGAGCTCGGCCTTGTTGGTTGCCTTGATCGGGTTTTTGGGTGTGAGGAGACGGCGTTAAACTGGCAGTACGTCTAATTGACAATCAAACCTATGTCCTTTCCTTACCCTTTTGCACGAAAAGCCACTTGATTCGCTCCATGGATAGTGCGTAGTGCAAGACCAAGAATCCACTAAAAAGAGCGCCAAAAACGAGATGTTGGGTGAGCATATAGCACCAAACCGCTAACCCAAAGAAGACGAGTTCGAGAATAAATCGGACCAATCCTGAAACGGGGATCGGCGCCTTTCCAGATCTACTCTTGTCGTTCGGCACGGCAAAAACACCCCAAAATGTCATGGCAAGAACGGGGAGTATTGCAGCGCCAATTAGGCTGAACCAAAAGGTATCTGAAAGTGACCAGCCGAATAGCCAAAAACCGACGAGGGCGGTCAACTCTAATAAAAATCGGAGAGCTAGGTTTATTGGATGATAGGTCGTTCCTGAATTCTTTTGAATCGCTTTTTTGCGGGCGTTTCGCCCCATCAGGCAACAACGCCAAACAACAAACCAACGCCGGCGGTCAATGCCATGGCTAGCGCACCCCCAAATGTCACACGTAGTGCCCCAATGGTGAGACTGGCTGTCGATACAATACCGTCGTTGGCGCCTAATACGGCTGCACGCAGCCATTCAACTCGATGGGATCGGTGAATTTCAGGGTGACTCATTCAGTCTTTTGAGGTTTTAACGTTTCTGCCTATTTCTGCGCTGTCGGATTCTGATGAATGCCAGGACAAGAATCAGAATATATCCTCCGAATAGTAGCGAAAGAAGCCATCTTTTATTGGCCGTTATAACGACATAATCGGCGATACCCGTCTTCCAAAAAATCCAATGGTCTGAGAGTACCGAAGCGAGTTCTCGATGGCCTGTTTCAAATACAAGTATCCCGTCCCCAGTTGATCGGTTGATGCGAGCTGCTGTGTTTATAGCGGGATCTCCATATCCATCATGGCCATTAATAACGACACCCTTTCCGTCTCGAGCGAAAATAGTGGGACCTAATGCGTGGATTCCTACATCAGTATTGACGAAAGCAGTCGGGGTATACATGACGTCTAGTGTGGAAGGCGTCAAAATGCTGTTGGGCTCGATATTGGCCTTTAAAAACAGGGTCATATCTGCAATCGTTGTATTGAGAGAGGCCGCAGCGAGCGCCGTAAAGGCTGAATACGTCGCTACACCGCCATCCGTATCAAAACTTGTGGCTCGATCCCACAATGTGCTGTCCGGCCATACAAAGGTTGAATGGTTCATGTTGAGAGGCAGAAATATCTCCTCCGTCATGAAGTCCTGAAAGGATTCACCAGAGACTTCTTCAATAACCAATTGGAGAATGGTATAGGCAGCGCCAGAGTACTTGTATTGACTTCCGGGCTCAAGGCCCACCACGGCGCGACCCTCCGACCACGGCGCGTCGGAAGCTTGCGTCAGTGATTCTTCGATGGTCTGAATGGGTTCACCCGGCTCGAATCCTGCATAGCCTAGGTCGTCAACGAGACCTGCGGTGTGGCTCAGGAGTCTGCGAATGGTCACTCCATTGTTGTCGAATTCACTCTCTGGCAGGTGCCAGCGAGTTAGATACGTGTCGACCGGTTCGTCTAGGTCTAGCGTGCCGTCTTGTATAAGTTTGAACACGCCCCAAGCCGTGACCCACTTGCTAATCGATGCCATCGCGAAGACGGTGTTTTCGTTCACAGGTTTGTCCACCGCGTAGAAATAGGTGCCGGCTGCTTCACCGTCCTCCATGATCATAAGGGCGATACTGCCCACGAACTCCTCAGAAGTTGCCTCTTTGACTTCCTGTATGAAGTCTTGCGCTGTATCCCCACCGATTATAGTGCGAAGGAGGAATCCGTTAAAAGCACCATACAATACGAAAGCGGTCCAGCCAATCAACAAGACGAGGACAAGGGCGAGGGATTTGAGTTTGGACATAGACAGTAATACGGTGTGAGTCGGTGTAGGAAGATTGTTTTATAAGGACCGGCTACCGGTGAATAGTTGCCTTTTTCGGAATAATTCGAGTTGGGTAGGTAGCGGATGTGGCCCTGCTACGCCACGCAGTCGATCCAATCCAGCGCCATATGGATGAGTAGTCCAAGGCCTATTAGGTGCACTACCCGCTCTGCTGAATGCAAGAACTCGCCATCTTTATTCCGCCTGATAATTAGCGGCAGCACAAATAGCACTAAGTACACTGCAATCGCTGGGAGCGTGTGAAGGGGGTGGAAGCCAATAGAGCACCGAGTTGGATCATAAATCGGATTTGCGAGCAGATGGTCCGCATCCACAATCATGGTTGCAATCAAGATGAACGCTGCATTTCGCCAACGATCACGAAAAAGCGCGACGGCAACAAGCACAGGGACAATAAAGTGCAGGACGATGTGGATCATAGCTTCACTTGGTTTTTGAAATGCTGATTAGTTGGCTTTCTGCGCTTTTGAAAGGCCTAAAAAAACCAACGCAAAAACAGCGATCACCGCAAGAGAAAGTGAAACCAGAAGGGTTGAAATTAGTGCTTCTTGAATCCCGGTTCCGGTGCTGTTACCAGCTGCAATTGGCATCATCTTACCTGCTCCCCAGACGGCCGCCAAGAAAGTTGCCGTCAAATTGGCATATGTACTGAACAGCGAGAGCCAATACACCCATGTGAGACCTCTATTTCCAAGCGCAAGTTTATCCCAAATGAGGCCAAGAATGAGAAGAAGCATGCCATTCATTACGCCCTCAAGGTGACTGGAAAGACCCATCCTAGGATTTGCCAAGTAAGGAATTGCTAATCCTACAAGGAGGCCGATCAAGACGAGGAGGGATCCGAATTGGAGGAGTTTACGACCGCGTAGGTCGACACCGGATTGCGGTTTCGTCATAGGAAAATTCAGGTTATCGGATAAGGGGCGATTGGCAGGACAAAAATTGCCTTCCTGAAAATAGCCCCAATTAAGCGGCCCATCCAAAATAGTAAGAGGACATCATACCATTCATTTCCTACTGGAGCAATTGTACTCTCGTGGGAAGTGTCCGTATACTTGGAGCGCTCCACCCACTATCAAGACTCATGCGACAACTATTACTTTTGGGATTAGCGGCTTTACTTCTTTTAGCAGCACCAGCCCAAGCCCAGACCCGCGCCTTCACGGGTGCACACATCATCCCTATTGACGGACCCGAAATCGAAAACGGGACGCTGGTCATCGAAAACGGCCGAATCGTAGCCGTCGGACCTGCCAATAAGGTCAACATCCCGCGTGGAGCCGAGCGGCACGACGCTAAGGGCATGTTCATTATGCCGGGTCTTGTGGATACCCACAGCCATGTAGGCGAACCGTCTGGAGGCGACCGAAGTGCGCCCATTCAGCCTGAAACTAGGGTACTCGATTCCATCAACCCACGAGATGCAGGCTTTCAAAAAGCACAGTCAGGCGGTATTACAACGGCTAATATCATGCCCGGCTCAGGCCACTTGCTGTCAGGTCAGACACTGTACGTCAAATACCGCGATGCGGACATCATCGACGATCTCCTAATACTGGATGACGACGGTAACTGGTTGGGCGGCATCAAGATGGCCAACGGAACCAACCCACGTGGAGGTGCGCCTTTCCCAGGTACACGCGCCAAGGCTGCTGCCCTCGTACGGGCTGAATACATTAAGGCGCGGGAGTACGGAGAGAAAAAGGTGAAAGCGGCCGCAGACAGCGTAGATGCTCCACCCATTAATCTTGGCTACGAAGCTCTGCTCGACGCCATGTCTGGCAAGAAAGTGGTCCACCATCACACCCATCGGAATGACGACATTCTGACAGTATTGCGCTTAGCAAATGAGTTTGGATTCAGAGTGGTGCTGCACCACGTTTCGGATGCCTGGAAAGTGGCTGACGAAATTGCAGCAGCAGGCGCACCGGTCTCATTGATTTCAGTTGATAGCCCC
>JABMOI010000078.1 GCA_013204185.1 bacterium
AGCCATCATTACCCCATGATGTCAGCCAAATACGGCCCGAAGAATCCTGATAGAGGTCTGTCACATACAGCGGAAGTGGAATGTTATCAATATTAGGAAGTCCTTTACCACATGAGTACCAGAGGTTTCCTAAACCACCATCCCAGCCAACTAACTTGTTGGTGTTAGGTACGCGGCACAAAACAGCACCTAACCCAAACTGAGCAGGATCTTTCGCACCACCTTGGAGGCCTACGATATAGCGTGGACCAGCTTCCGTTTCAATAAAGAGCGATGCATTGATGGCTGCTTTAAGCGGATATCCAAAAACCGGTAACACATCCAAGCTGGTCTTTGCATAATGCTCAAGTGGAACGTCACCAGTTAACCATTGCGTCATCGAAAGATCGGGGTTTAGAATGGAAGCCCAATTGTCAATGTTCGCTGTGGTAATTACCGTATTTACAATCGCTTTGTACGTTAGGGTAACCGTTTCAGGAGCTATAAAACTTGCATCATTATCAATTCTCCACAACATGGAACGATTTCCCGTTATATCCACCGTACCCCCTGTCACAACCACAGACTGTTCTATCAACGTTAACCGGTGATCAATTACATCGGTTACATAAATCGGCGTGGTAGTTGTGTTAATTGCGGTTCCTGTACTGGAAACCACAACAGAAAAGGTTAGCTCATCCCCAGGATGCGCGCCGTTTGCCGCCCAACCTACCTGAGTTTTGTTAATACTAGCATTTGAGGTACCTGGAACAACTCCAAGTGTAAGCGCCGTCGCCTCCATATTTAACCACGCAACCGAGTTGAATCCGGTTATAGTTCCAGCTGCAATTGTCTGGGCCGGGAAGGTGGTTACTAGTGCCGGGGTACAAGTTGCGTGCGTGTTGGCACAGTCTAAAAAGACTAGATCTGTTTCTGCTGCTCCGCCATTCGCGGTAATAGGGAAGTTTGCAGATGGACGAATCACAAAGATATCATTGGAAACGTCCAAGTTGCCCGCAAGATTTCCACCATACAAGAACAGGTCAAGCATCAATGGTGGAGTTTCGCCGTCAATGGTAAACACAGAAATAACATCGTTTCCATCACCTGCCGCTACTGTATCGTCCGAGCCGTATACGTGAACGTGCTTTTTATTGGCATAGTTCACCTCTTCAAAGGTCTTAACAGCTCCAGAATTGATCTGCATGGTTTTGAAACCGTACTTAAACGGGCCGTTTACTACGTTGATTTCTGTATCAACATCATCTGGAGCAATTACTGCGAATGCCGTATTAACAATGACCACGTCATCGATTGGCTCAAGATTGTTGAAAAGAATGGAACGAGTGGTACCAGGCGTAAATGTATCAAATGCCAATGTACCTGCGGTTGGCTCAAACATGATCAAACCACCATCTGAGTCGTGCATCTGAATCGTTTCGTATGCAGACTGAGCATCGCCACGTATTGTGATAGCATCAAACCCAGCTAGCCCATCAAAACTAATTCCGTCGGTGTCCCAAGGAATCGGGTTGCCATTGTTGAAATCAACGGTTAGAAGATCATTTCCAGTCGTACCACCCAGTATGAGGTTGTCTATACCAGTAGTTGGTAAAGCTGTCCAATATGGACCGTCATATAGCAACTGTGCACCTGCGCGAACCTCTAGGTTACCTGCAGCATCTTTATTGACTTTGTAACTAATCGCAGTGCCACGCGCATCGACCGTCATGGTTAATTTGGGGGGTGCACTGCCATCCAGGGTCACAATTGTAGCTGTTGCAGCAGAATTGTTCTCGGCTAACACTTTCGTTCTGAAATAGGCATCAGAACCAGGGCCTGAAAGATTAGGATTTAGCGATTTGAAAAACGAAGCTAGAATGAGTTCGTTGACCCTTCCCGCCCGGCCGATATTTGATACATAAGCATCAACTCCAGCCGCTAAAAAAGAAGCGTTCAGTTCATCGACGCGAGTGTCTCCGGTGCTGACCACTACACCAAAATCGAGATTGTCGCCTGCGTTGAAGAATGAGTCTTCAGCGAATGTGTTTTGATCTGCAGGAGCAACAGGACCTCCAATAAGACCACCACTATTGGGGGCGCTATTCTCACCGTCCTGAATCAACGTTACGCCAGTTGACGGTTCTTTTCCGTTGACATCAAAGACAAAGTTCAATGAGTTTTGACCAACTGCCAAGTCAGAAAACGCATTGCCATGGACCCAAAGCCCACAGGAGAATTTTAAGGCCGTAGTACATTTTGCACTCTCACCGGAGATTCCTTGGACCATCACGCCCATTCCGGCTGTTTTGTTTGCGCCAGCTAAAACCTGCCCGCCCAAGCGCCCAAGCGCCCAATAAGGTTATTGAATATCTCATTCCCAGTAAACGTGGCAGTGCCCGTGGTAAGCCTAGAATCTCCGTAAACGCCGAACGAATGGTTGCGAACAGAACCTGGATTCTTCTGACCTGCATTGTAAATGTAGTTATTCCGGATCGTCCATCTATCTCGTTTATCAGTATCTGCAAGATGTGGCTTGATGTAAATCACAGTCCACGTCGTACCCAGGGTACCGGATATGCTGAGGTTTTCAATGGTGACATTGTTGGCAGAGATTCCAAAAACATACAGACCTGTTCCCGTGATACACGCTTCAACACCCGGAAGACAAGCAGCACCCATAGCAGCTGTCCTTGGACCAACACCTGGCTTAACACCTGTAAGAGCAACAGGACCACTAACCGTTATAAAGTCTTTGGTTATGTCCGTTGCCGCAACACCCGCGTATGTACCAACTGCAAGAAGAATGGTATCTCCTTGGTCTGCAACGCTGTGCGCGTATGCGATGGTAGCACACGGAGAGCCTATCACTAGACAGGTATTTGCTCCGAGATCGCTCCCGCCAGGAGCGACGTGTCTGGTAGCGGCGAATGCACTTGAGACCGTAATAGCGGTCAGGAAAAGTGCAAAAACAGTAGCTTTTATTTTCATCATTGGTAGCGATTCCTCACGGAATACTTCGATATCTGGGCAGTTTGTTTGTACGGAAACAGATCAAAATGGGCCTTAGAAGCGTCATTTAGACGCAAAGACAGAGCGATACTATTCGGGTACTACGTGGAACGAAAGAAAATAGTTTTTTTGCGCTGCTGTTCGAAAAATAAATCTTTTTTTCAAGATTTCTGTGTCGAGCCTACAGTAAAGGGACTTTTGGTGACTTCTGCAAACACAATGCTCCTAACCAAATTCCCACGCCAAAGGTTCACAATTCAACCAGTGATTTTCTCGCTACTTCTCGGCCGGTTTCGGTCAAGCTAAGAAGGGCTCCGTGTTGCTTAATGAGGCTAAGTTGAAGAGAGGATTTTATGGCGCGCGTAGCAAACAAATGGTCCCATCTGAGGTGGTCTTCTAAGTGATCCACTCTGCATTCTTGGTTTGCTTCAGGAAGTCCTTCGTGATTGTACAAATGAATGACCAACATCTTTCTGCCAAACACAATTTGCTGGCTTGATCTTCGCTTCCTGACAGACCACAACCCCCGGTGGGGCGCAAAAACTACGGCCGTTAAAAAAATGACTCCTGTCATAGTTGCCATTGACCCCGCGATGGAAGCATCCAAAAAGTGAGCCATCCAGTATCCAGAAATGGCTGATAGTGCCCCAATCCCCACAGAAATAAATATCATTGGTTTAAGGCTATCTGTCAGTAAATAGGCCGTTGCTGGAGGGGCAACCATAAGCGCGACAACCAAAATTGACCCTACTGCATCAAAAGCGCCGACTGCAGTAATTGAAACGAGTCCCATCAGAACGTAATGCAGAAAGGCTGGAGCGAAGCCCAAGGCGCCAGCCAGAGCTTTGTCAAAGGATGTCAACTTTAACTCTTTAAAAAACAACACGATAAAGGCCACATCGACACAAAATATGGCACTCATCACGAACAGAGCCCGTGGTCCAAAGTCCACTCCATTAATGGTCATTCGATCGAAGGGAGCAAAGGCTAACTCCCCCAACAGCACAGCATCAATGTCCAAATGAACATCCCCCGCATACTGGGCGATGAGAACGACTCCAACACTAAACAAAGCAGGAAATACGATCCCGATAGCCGCGTCTTCCTTAAGTAGCCCTGTTTTACGGAGTAATTCGACTAAAGCAACTGTCAACACACCGGCCATAGCAGCACCCAGAATCATCCACGGCGATCCTAAGTCCCCTGTGAGTAAAAAAGCGACGACAATGCCCGGCAGGATGGCGTGACTTATGGCATCGCTCATCATGGACATGCGCTGTAGCACTAAAAACACGCCAGGAATCGCGCACGTTACGGCAACCACGACGGCAATTAATTGGATCTCAAATGAGGCGCTCATGACGCTACCCCGAACTGTCGTTCAATAACTGATTCTGCCCTCGAAACACCACTAGGAGTTAAAGACCAATGCGTAGAATCGATCTGCCGAGCCAATTCTAGGTCTTTCAACAGTACAAGCGTACGCCGGGCCGGACCGGAAATAGTCGACATGACGTCCAGCACGCGCTCTGAATGGGGATGTTCTGCAGAAGAGTGTTGAGATGCGAGCGTATACAAATCAACTAAGACCGCATCTACACGGAGCATCTTCCCTGCCTTCCACTCTCTGATTCGGCGAAACACCAAGCCCCGGTTGGGGGCGAAAAGCAATGAAAAGAACACAATACAGCTCACGATTAACACGATGGTCGGGCCGGTAGGCAACGAGGGTATCATACTGCTAGCAACAGCCCCTCCTACTCCAGCAACCGCCCCAATAAACCCTGAAAGCACAATCATTCTGCCTAGCCGATCTGTCCATTGCCGCGCCGCCGCGCCTGGGGCAATAATCATGGCGCTCATCAAAACGACACCAACCGTTTGAAGCCCGATCACAATCGCAATGACGAAAAGCGTAGTAAGCAGGTGATCAAGCCTTCGCACCGGAAAGCCCAAGGTCCCTAGAAAATCAGAATCGAATGAAAGGATTTTGAATTCCTTCCAAAACAAAGTCATTAACAACAGGACGGCTGCTCCAATAGCGAAAATGACCAGCACGTCCCGCTCTACGAGGGCTGCCGCTTGGCCAAACAAAAAGGAATCAAGACCTGCCTGATTCGAATTTGGTTGACGCTGAATAAACGTTAAAAGGACTAATCCAAAGCCGAAAAAAACGGAGAGCATGACGCCAAGGGCACTGTCGTATTTGATACGGGTCCGAGTGGTTACCGTTGTTATAAGTGCGGCTCCTGACCAACCAGCTACCGCGGCTCCAATAATAAGTACTAACGGAGCCTTGCTGCCCGTCAATAAAAAGGCAATGGCAATCCCGGGGAGGGCGGCATGTGAAATGGCGTCTCCCAATAAACTCTGACGGCGCAGTAGCGCAAACCCACCCAGTGAACCAGCGGTTATTCCAAGAAGGGCAGAACCTAAGGCCACCGTACGCAGCGTATAATCAGTAAAAAGATCGGTGATCCACTCCATAATTACTTTTTGGCAGCTGAGAGGGCCGAAACGAATGCAACCCGGCCACCATAGGTGGTCCTCAGGTTTTCTTCTGTGAACTCCTCTTCCACGGGTCCTGAAGCAATCCTTCGTACATTTAGGAGCATAACGTGATCAAAATATTCCGGAACCGTCTGCAGATCATGATGCACTACGGCAACGGTTTTCCCCTGCTTTCTAAGGCCCTGGAGCAGGTCCACGATGGCTCGTTCGGTGGTTGCGTCAACCCCTTGAAAGGGTTCATCCATGAAGTAGACTCTAGCATCCTGCACGAGCGCACGCGCGAGGAAAACCCGCTGCTGCTGCCCTCCAGAAAGCTGCGAAATCTGTCTGGCGGCGAATTCTTCCATTCCGACTTGAGCCAGAGACTTAAGCGCTGCAACACGCTCGGCCTTTCCCGGTCGCTTAAACCAACCTAGCTGACCATAAAGGCCCATCGTGACCACATCCAACACGTTAGTTGGAAAGTCCCAATCCACACTTCCGCGTTGCGGAACGTAGGCCACGGTGCTTCGCTGCTCAGCATAGGGTCGACCATGGATTAACACGGATCCAGCTGCTGCTTTGACTAAACCTAGCGAGGCTTTGATCAAGGTTGTTTTTCCGGCCCCGTTCGGCCCAACGATGGCAAGCAACACACCTGGCGGAACTTGCAGGTCCACATCCCACAAAACCGGTTTTTCCCGGTATGCCACGGTCATGTCCCTGATATCTATTGCGTAGTCCATATGTGACCTTTCCTCAATTAGACAATCCCGAAACGAGGGTTTCTACATTTGCACGGACCATGCCCACATACGTTTCCGCACCACTTCCTACAGACCCAAGTGCATCGCCATAAAGCGTGCCACCAATCCGAACTTCGAATCCTTTATCTCGAACAGCAGCAACCACTGCTTCTATTCCTCGCGGGGAAATACTCGACTCGAGAAACAAGGCTGGTATCCTTCGCTGCGATACAAAAGCGGCCAACGCTTGCACGTCTGCGGTACCGGCCTCTGTAGCCGTGCTCAAACCCTGAAGACCTTTTACTTCAACCCCGTACGCTCTTCCAAAATACCCAAACGCGTCGTGAGAGGTCACAAGAACACGTAAATCGGGTGGAATGAGCGCTATACCATCCAAAATAGATTGATGAAGCGAGTCCAATTCCACTTCATAGTTAGAAGCATTTTCTAGGTACAACGGTGCATGATCGGGATCGTAGTTGGACAGGAGCTCAGCGACACGTTTCGTCGCAGCCTTCCACATAGTTACATCGAACCAAAAATGTGGATCATGATTGCCAGCGAAATACTCCGATTCCAGTAACTGTTCTGGCTGAAAAACATCGGTAAGCGCGTGGACATTGAGTCCCCTAGCGGTCATTTGCTCAAATATGTCCACCATCTTGCCTTCCAGGTGCAGCCCGCTATACACCACTAAGTGAGCCTTGGACATGAGCGAAACGTCTCCTTCTGAAGCTTTATAGAGGTGCGGGTCCACATTCGGGCCCATCAAGCCCTCTACTTGGACGTAGGGCCCGCCAACAACGCTCACCAGATCGGCGATCATACTTGTTGTGGCAACCACTCGGATTGGACTTAACTCGCTAACCTCGTGCTTCGTCGCTTCTGATTTGGATGAACAGCCACCAAGCAGAACGAGGCCGAATGCAACTGCAGCAAAGAAGGGGAAGAATTGTGTTTGACGAAAATGCAGTCTGGGCATAAAAAATTGGGGGTTCAGTTTAACTGAACCCCCAATATACGCATATCTTCATTATTTAGCCTAGGCTAAATATTTTATGTTTCTCTCGATTCAATGAGCGTTGAGCTCATTGAATCTATTCAACCCAGTCTGCTACGAACACGTTGGTATCGCGCGAATCCGTTCGAGAAACGTTTCGGTTACTCGCAAATGCAATTCGCTTTCCATCTGTAGAGAACATCGGGAATCCGTCAAATGTGCCGGATTTTGTGATTTGCTCCAAACCAGTTCCGTCTGCGTTGATCATAAACAAATCGAAGATTCGTCCACGGCCATTATCTTCGTGATGGTTCGTTGTAAAGATGATCTTTTCGCCAGACGGGTGGAAAAATGGAGCCCAGTTAGCGCCCGGTAGGTCAGTTACCTGTACCACGTTTGATCCGTCAATATCGGCCGTGAAAAGATTCAAGGCTGAAGGCTCAACAAGGCCCTCTAACAACAATGATTTATAAACTTCTGCAGCTTCTCCTTCCGGCCGGCTAGCTCTCCAAACAATGCGCTGGGAATCAGGCGAGAAAAAGGCGCCTCCATCGTATCCCAGTCCAGAGGTTAGCTGAAGAACATCGCCGGTGGCCATTTCATAGCGCCAAAGCTCAAGATCGCCGGAGCGGGTTGAAGTGAAAATGATCCATTTTCCGTCTGGCGAAACGGTGGCCTCGGCGTCATAGCCGTCGCCACCAATTAGAAGCTCTAGGTTAGACCCGTCTGCATCTACAACATAGATGTCATAGGAATCGTAAATGGGCCATACATATCGTCCCTGTCCCATGTTGACTGGAGCTGGGCATTCCTTGGCTGTGGCATGGGTAGATCCAAAAATAACTCGGCCGTCTGGCAAGAAATAACTACATGTTGTTCTTCCCATTCCGGTTGAAACGAGTGTGTAGTCGCCGCCGCCAGCTGAATCCATAACATAGATTTGATCGCAGCCTTGGTCATTGATTTCAGACCAGTCGCTTTGAAAAACGATCTTTTCATCGTCAAAACTCCAATAAGCTTCGGCGTTATTGCCACCAAATGTCATCTGCTTAATATTGCGCAGGTGGGTCTCCCCTTCGAATCGAAGTGAATCTGCGGCAGCGTTGTATTCAGGAACTGCTTGCTCGGAAGAGCATCCGGCTAACCATGCCAAGGGCAAAAAAACCAAGAATGCGAATCCAAGAAAGCGAGAAAGCGTTCTCATATAAGTATTGTTTATCATGCGTCCGCGCCAGGTTTCTCACCAGAAGGGTTTCTAACCAGAAGCAGTGACGTATTGTATAGAATGTATAGAATTTCGTACCTAATCTGAACAAATCTACGCTGATTATGGGAATTGAGCTTCAAAACTTTGAAGAAGAAGTGTTAAAAGCGAGCCAATTCAAACCTGTATTGGTTGATTTTTGGGCGCCGTGGTGCGGTCCGTGTAGAACACTTGGGCCAATTATTGAAAAACTGGCGCTGGAGCACCAGGAAAAGTGGACGCTTGTCAAAATCAATTCGGACGAACACCCAGAATTGTCGAGCCGCTACGACGTAAAGGGGATCCCGGCTGTAAAATTATTCCACCAAGGGCACGTAATTGATGAATTCACTGGCGTGTTGCCTGAATATGCCATCCTTCAGTGGCTAGAAAAAGCACTACCAAGCAAAGCGAAAGAGCTAATTAGGGCGGCGGAAAGCGCTCTTGAACTAGAAGAAGACAGCGAGGCAAGGCAACTCTTAGAAGAGGCTTTGCTTCTCGAACCCACCAGCCCGACCGCTTCGGGGCTACTGGCCTCTCTAGTCGTATTTGACAATCTGGATCGAGCTGCTGAGCTGGCAAAAACGGCAGCAACTGGTGAGCCGCGCTTTATTCAGTTGAATTCGGCTATTCAGGAAATCGCTGCATTTAGAGACGAGGGTCGCTTGAACCCTTTGAAAGGGGAAAAAGGCGCTGACGCATACCGCTTGGCCATTGAGGAAATGCACGCTGGTCATTCAGAAAATGCTATTTTAGCGCTTATTGAGGTTCTGAAAGTCAATCGGTATTTAGACGACGACGGATCCAGAAAACTGGGGGTTGCTTTGTTCACCTTACTGGGCCCCTCGCATCCAGTTACGCAAAAGCACAGAAGAACCTTCGATATGTGGCTGGATTAAGCAGTTGCACAGCGTTGCAACGCCGAATAGATCACTTAGACTGCCGCTTCCTGTTCCCTGTACTGCAATTCATACAGCTTCCGGTAGAGACCATCCGAAGCAATCAGTTGCTGATGAGATCCCCGTTCGCGGACAAGCCCCTTATGCATGACCAGAATTTGATCTGCATGCTGAACCGTGGAGAGCCGATGTGCAATAGCCACGGTTGTGCGGGCCTCCATCAGGGTCTCCATTGCATGTTGTATCACTTCTTCTGTCTCCGTGTCCACGCTCGACGTAGCTTCGTCCAACACAAGAATCTTAGGGTCATAAACCAGCGTCCGGACAAACGAGAGAAGTTGACGTTGACCGTGAGACAAAGAGACTCCCCTTTCACGGACCTCATGACCATATGCTAGGGGTAGTTTTTCAATAAATCCGGACGCTCCGATTGCCCGAGCCGCTGCCTTCATGGTCTCGTCGGTTATTTCTGGATTTCTGAGCGTGATATTCTCGCGTATCGAACCAGAAAATAAAAATACGTCCTGTAAAACGAGACCGATGTGAGTCCTTAAATCTGATAGCCTAGTTTTATTTATAGGTACTCCATCGATAAGAATCGTACCACGTTGGACATCATAAAAACGTAGTAAAAGACTGATAATCGTCGTTTTACCCGCACCTGTCGCACCAACGATTGCAAGAGACTGACCTGGCTCAACGACGAAACTAACACCTTTCAATATCCACTTGGCTTCGTCGTCGGCAATATCGACGGACTGATCATACGAAAACCATACGTTTTGGAATTCGATGCGCCCCTTGACATCATTAAGCGCTATGGGCTCCGCTACCTCTTGGATCGATTGGTCACTATCTAACAACGTAAATATGCGTTCCGCCCCGGCCATCGCACTTTGAAGCGTATTGAACTGATCAGACAAATTTCGAATGGGTTCAAAAAACTGGCGGACGTACTGAATGAATGCTATCAATACGCCGAGCGTAAGGGTACCACCAATTGCGTTTAGCCCCCCAACCCAAATAACGAGGCCAAGAGCAATGGACGAAACCAGGTCTGCCAATGGAAAGAACAGGGCGAAATAGAAAATCGTTTTTATGTGAGCCTGTCTATGGTCATCGTTGATCTCATCAAATCGCTTCATTTCCTCAGACTCTCGTCCAAACAACTGGACGATCTTCATGCCGGTAACATGCTCTTGGAGGAATGAATTAAGTCGGGCAACTTGTTTTCGCGTATCCCGATACGCAACTCGAACCCTGTTTTTAAACCAAAATGTTGCCCAAATCATAAATGGAAGAACGGCCAAAGCAACTAGGGCCAAACGCCAGTTGAGGCTGAACATGAACCACGAAATAAAGATGATCTTGAAAAGATCTCCCAAAATGGTCACAACGCCCGCTGAAAGAACTTGGCTGAGCGACTCCACATCACTCGTAACGCGGGTTATGAGCCTACCAATGGGGGTGCTATCGAAAAACCGAAGGGACTGCTTCTGGATATGCCGGTACAACTGAATTCGCAGATCGTATATCGCTTGCTGCCCGATCCATTGAGTCAAATACGTATTGACGAACGATAGTGCTCCTTCAGCTAGTAAAATGACCACCAGTATGGCAATCATATTCCGAAGGCCAATCAAATCTCCAGAAACGACGTCGCGGTCAATCGTTACCTGAACTAGCTTGGGAAGCAATGGCCCTAAAAACGCCGCAATCATGACGGTCGTGAGGGCCAGTATTACCCACTTTTTGTAAGGCAACAGAAATCGAATGATTCGACGAAGTAGCTTTGCGTCGATGCCTGGATTTTTGTCTTCGCGAGTTTTGTCTTCGCTCAAACCAGCTCCTCCAATTCCTGCTCTAATTGCTGCTTATTGAACATAGAAGCATAAAACCCATCTTCTTTTAGAAGCGAATCGTGATTTCCCTGCTCAATAATCTGACCGTTGTCCAGTACAATGATGCGGTCTGCTTCTTGAACAGCCGAAATGCGATGAGAAACGATTACGATGGTCCGTTTACCAAATTGCTTCCTGAGATGAGACAAAATGGTTCGCTCCGTTTTGACATCCACCGCCGAAAGCGCATCATCCAAGATCAATATGTGAGGCTTGCGTATTAAGGCTCGTGCAATGGAGGTACGCTGCTTCTGACCACCCGAAAGTGTAATGCCACGCTCCCCTACAAACGTCTGAAATCCTTCTTGAAACGACTCGATATTTTCTAAAATATCCGCTTCCTGAGCTGCCGTTTCGATTTCTTCTTGAGCGGCTCCCAGCCTCCCAAAAGAGATGTTCTCTGCTACCGTATCAGAAAACAGAAACACGTCTTGAGGTACGTATCCTATCCCGGAGCGAATCGTTTCGAGCGGAATGGATCGAATGTCCTTTCCATCAATTTTAACGACACCTTCTCCTGCATCTAAGAGACGAGGTATCAATTCAACCAAGGTGGTTTTTCCGCTTCCCGTTCGCCCAACAATAGCCAGCGTCTGACCAGCTTCAACATGAAACGAAACATTATCTATCGCCTTGGTTTCGCTGGTTGGGTGGGTAAAGGACACATGCTCGAACGATAGTTCGCCCTCCAGTCCGCCTTCCCATCCGTCAGAAGGTGAAACAATGGATGGTTCTGCATCGAATATGTCGTTAAGCCGGTCCATAGATGCCGCAGCTCGCTGCACCATCGTGATCACAAACCCCATTGAAGCGACGGGCCACGTCATCATGGCGACGTAAATAATGTACTCGGCTATGTTGCCAATGGTAATTTCCCCTGCGATGGCTAGCGTCCCACCAACCCACACAACAATGAGTGTGGACAGCCCTACGAGAGTCAAGAATACAGGCCTCCAAGCCGCTTCCACGAGCGCCAAATCAAGACTTTTAGCCCGGTAGGCGGAGCTTTCTTGGTCAAATGCTTCAGCCTCAACCTCTTCTCGCACATAGGCTTTCAGAACTCGGATGCCCGAAACAGCTTCCTGAACGCGGGATGTGAGAATCGAATATTGCTTTTGAAGTTCGTCGCTGCGAGAATGGACCATCCCGGCCACCAAAAAAACGGCCACGGCTAAAAACGGCATTGGAATGAGCGTGTACCAAGTCAGTTTGGGCGAAATCACAAACATGACTGAAATCGCGACCACAATAATGACCAGTGCTCGCGTTGTGTACATGATAGCGGGACCGATATAACGTCTCACCTGCTCTATATCGCTCGTACTGCGCGTGATAATATCTCCGGTGGGATATTTCAGGTAAAAATCCTGAGACAGCGCCTGCAGTTTTTCGTACAACCGATTTCGAAGATCAAATTCAATATGCCGGGACGCCACGACAACGGTTTGCCTCATTAGAAACGAAAAAATGCCGCTTCCCATGCTGAGCAAAATGATGATTCCGCCGTACGAAGCCAAGGAAAGGAAGAAATCACCATACAGAAAGTCTTCAAATACGGTGCCTTGAAATCCACTGTATGTGGCAACAAAACGCGGAATAGCGTCTATGGCTTGCCGAACTACCATGGGCACAATAATGGCAAATGCAGAAGATGCAACGGCGCACAATAGCCCTGGAATGAACAGATGCTTATATCTCCAGTAATAAAAGTTGAGTCGGGCGAGAGACCGCATCAGTCAGAAATTTAATTGAGGTGGCGAAGAAACGCGCCTGAATCCAGACGGATCCTAACAACGTATGGGTTGATAACTTGAATGAAGCTAACCTTGAATTACGTGGAAGTATTCATTTTAACCACTTTGAATCCTACATTGTAAGCTCTAGTTAACAAATCTTATGTCTGAATTCAATCCCGCCCAAGTTTCGTCACTTGAAAGAGAAAATATTCAACTGCGAAGGGCGGTTGAAGAACTTTCAATATTGAACGAACTCTCAATTGCTATCAGTTCTTCTCATGGAACCGATGAAGTGATTCGAACAATCATAAAACGTTCAATCAAGGCAATTTCGGCGGAGCAAGGTGTGATAACACTTGTTGGGGACGACGTGACCGACCCAACGAAGACGCTTGTCCGAACGATGGCGAGCTCGGGCGACCGCGAAGCATACTCCCCCGATCAGAATTTATTGGGGTGGATGTACATTAACAGGCGTCCGTTGGTTATCAATGATCCTCGCAACGACACCCGATTCCAAGGCGTTATTTGGAGCGAATCGGTTCGCAGTTTGGTATCAGTACCGCTGCAGGTTAACTCTAAGTTGGTGGGAATCTTAACGCTTTACAACAAGAAGCGGGGTGGCGAATTTTCAATTGAAGATCAGCGACTCCTCTCCATTTTGGCCGGTCAATCTGCACAGGTCATAGAAACGGCGAGATTGTACGAGGAAGAGAAAAAACTGGCAACAGTTAACCAAGAGCTCAATCTTGCTTACGAAATTCAAACAAACCTTCTACCGTCTAAGGCGCCCGTTATTAACGGGTTTGATGTTGCGGGAATGTCTGTTCCTGCACAAAGTGTAGGTGGTGATTATTTCGACTATATAAAAATCGACGACTACCACTGGGGCATGGCGTTAGGAGATGTTTCCGGCAAGGGAATGGGCGCTTCTCTCTTGATGGCGAATTGTCAGGCTACACTCAGGGGACAAGCTCAATTTGGCCTTTCAGTACACGAAACGGTGGAAAGGTCAAATCACCTGTTGTCCGACAATATTCGTCGTGGTTCCTTTGTGACGCTCTTTTACGGAGTACTAGATGCAATTTCTGGTCAGTTTAAGTTCACAAATGCTGGCCACAATAAGCCCTATGTGCGAAGAGCAAACGGCGAACTTGAAATGCTCACCATTGGAGGCCTGGTAGTCGGATTTATTGGCTCCCAGAAATACCAAGAAGACTCAATTATTCTTGGACCAGGTGACACCCTATTTATCTTCTCTGATGGCGTTCCTGAGGCCATGAACCACAATCATGATCAATTCGAAGAAGAGCGCCTTGAGTAGATTTTGAAAGAAATGGGAGACGTCTCGGCACAAACGTATATTGACACCGTTCATGACGCTGTTAAAAAGCACGCTGCCGGTGCTCCTCAAAACGACGACATCACGATGCTCGTCGTTAAGCGAGTTAATTAAACGAAAATCGAGTCAGGTCTTGACAATTATCTTAATACGGAGTAGTGTCCGTTTGCTCAACCTGAACGCAATTCTTTTCTAGATTTATTATGCCTTTTTCAACAAGTGAAAAGTATCACGCCGTCGTTATCCAGATTTCTGGCAAGTTTTTAGGGAGCCTCGAAGGGGTTGCTTTCAAAGAAAAACTAGAAGAACTAAGGGATAGTGGGAAACGTAAAGTCGTTTTCGATCTTTCCAAAGCCGATTTCATGGATTCATCTGGGATTGGAGCCCTTATTGGTGCTTTGACTACGATGAAGAAAGTCGAAGGCGATATGAAGCTCGCTGGCATGAAAGATCGAATCAAAAACCTGTTTTTATTGACCCGTTTGTTGGGTCCTGTCTTTGAAGATTACGATTCAGTTGAGGAAGCTGCAGCTTCCATGAATACTTAAACTTCGACTCAATGTGTTTTAAAAGGGCGCGAGCAATTGCTCGCGCCCTTTTTTTATATCTCATCCAACTTGCTTTGGGCATTGAGAAAGCGACTGGCAACCATTATTCTACGGGTGCAACCTTTCACCCACCCAAACCAAAGCGTATCTCCATGATCGGACGCACCGTTGGACAGTATGAGATCCAAGAACAGCTAGGAGCTGGAGGGATGGGTGTGGTATATCGTGCGCTCGATACGAAACTTGGTCGAACGGTAGCTCTGAAGTTTCTGCCCACCCATCTCAGTTCGGATGAAAAATCTAAACTGAGATTTATGCAGGAAGCGAAAGCAGCATCGGCCCTGGATCACGCGAATATTTGCACGATCCACGACATTGCTGAGGACGATGGTGGGCATCTATTCATTGTCATGAGCTATTACGATGGACAGACGCTCAAATATCTTCTTCAAAACGAGCCGCCATCGATTGAAGAAGCCACTACCATCGGAATCCAAATTGCTCGAGGACTGTCACGGGCTCATGAAGCAGGTATCGTTCATCGAGATATCAAGCCTGCAAATATTATGGTCACCAGCCGAAAGGAGGTGAAAATACTTGATTTCGGCGTTGCCAAATTGAGTGAAGGAGCTGACCTGACGAAGGAAGGCTCTACGATTGGGACGGCTTTTTATATGAGTCCAGAACAATCGAAAGGTGAGTCTGTCGATGTCCGGGCCGATGTTTGGTCTCTTGGAATCGTGTTATTTGAGATGCTTACAGGACGTCTCCCTTTTGAGGGCGGATATGAAGCGGCGCTCGTTTATGCCATTATCAATGAAGAGGCCCCGCCTGTACATTCTATTAACCCGAAGGTACCCGAAGCGCTCTCCGATGTTGTGGCTCGATGCTTGGCAAAACAACCGGATCAACGATACAGTAGCGCAAAAGCGTTGGTTTCCGATTTAGAGTTATTTGATTCTCCTTCCGGCACTCGTACTTCGATCACAGTCGAAAAAAACACGCCTCTTGTTCCAAGCAGCCGAAACGTGGTACTTCGATTTGCACCCATAGCTGGAGCAGTTATCGCAGCAACCTGGGCAGCAGTAGCGTTGATTGGGCTTCCAAATTGGGTATTGCCACTTTGTGTCGTTCTAATGTTGATGGGACTGCCAGCGCTACTCATGGCAGCAAATCAGGACCGTAGGCGCTCCGAAGGAAGAGACCTAGGTGGTCCTTTTGAATGGCTAACATTGAGAAAGGCGCAATGGGGTGGCGTATATGCGATGTCTGCCTTGATTCTGATGACCGTTTCGTTCATGGGAATGCGTGAACTAGGGCTCGGTCCTTGGGGATCATTACAAGCCAGTGGGGCCCTAAAGGAAGACGCAAGTATCTTAGTTGCGGATTTTGACAATAGCACGTCGGAAGAAGCACTTTCTGAGAGCGTCACTGAATTACTTCGAATCGCTCTTTCACAATCGTCGGCTATTCGCCTTTTAGAGTCTAGCGACATATCGTCAGCCTTAATTCGCATGGAACGGGACCCTAATACAAGGGTCGACATCGATACTGGGATGGAGATTGCCCAGCGAGAGGGGGTTGAAGGCGTGGTCTGGGGTAAAATAAGTCCCATCGGTAGCGGCTATTTACTAACAGCTTCTATGTTTGCGGTTCACGACGGGTCAGAACTCGTCAAACTGAGCCAAACAGCACACTCAGCGGACGATATAATTGACGCCGTAGACAGGCTGTCAAAGGATTTAAGAGAACGAATTGGCGAATCGATTAAATCGATTCGATCAAATGAAGACCTCGATAGAGTTACCACCGCGTCATTGGATGCTCTCAGATTGTATACCCAAGGAGTGGAAGCCGAGCAAAACGGAAACGTGGCTCGATCTATCGAATTTCTTAACCAAGCCATTGAACGCGATTCGACGTTTGCAATGGCCTATCGAAAATTGGCTGTAGTCAACTCAAACGCATCTGGCGGATTTGACGTGACCCTTGCAGCTGCAAAAAAGGCGTACGAATATCGAAACCGACTACCTGAACTAGAACGGTTGCTCACCGAAGCCTACTTTTATTCCATTACAGGTGAGTATCAAAAAACAGTCTCCGCATACGAATCATTACTTGATCGGTATCCAAACAATACCGCAGCACTGAACAATGTCTCGCTCCGGTATCAAATCATGGGGCGGTTCGAAGATGCCGAACGCGTATTGGTCAAAGCGCTGGAATTGGGCAATCGGAGCGTTTATTATCAAAATTATTTTGCAACGCTTACCGCCCTGAAAAAATGGGACAAAGCGAAGGAGATTTTAAATCAATATGATGCGGTTTACCCAAACCACCCTATGACGTCCTCCATGCGATTTCATTTGGCGATGTTGACCGGGCAACTCCGAGGATCAGATTCTCTCCTAACCCTATCAGAAGCCAATTCAGCGCCTATTTGGCAGGCGTATGAGAATCGACTCAATTATGTGTGGAGTGCAAAATCTGGACGAATAGGCGCATCTAAATCCTATGTTCGAGAATCGGCCAAAATGGAATTGGAGCGAAATGAGCCCTCGCAAGCACTTTTCGCTTACATCCAAGCTGCAATTGAAACGTCCGTAATAATGGATGACACTGCTTTGACGGAAGAATTACTTGAAGAAGGCCTCCGTCTTGCACCCTTCGATTCAATTGCACCTGAATCTAGACCGTATACCGAACTTTCATTCTTGTATTCGAAATTAGGAAATCAGACGAAGGCTCAAGAACTCTTGGATAGATTTGAGAGAGAATTGGCCCCCGAGGTTAAAAAAGGAAACTGGGCGGTATACCCGGCTCGTGCCGCCATTCAAGAAGCAAATGGCAACTCGCAAGATGCCATAGAAACGATTCGTGCGGGTCGAAAAGAACTAGGTTGTGATTTTTGCTTCTTCGAAATAGAAGGCGAGCTCTTATCTAAAATTGACAGCACCAGTCAAGCAATTCGACTCTTCGAGAAGCTTCAGGATTGGACCTGGGGCTACTCTCAAGAATCATTTGGGTCTATACAACCGGTTGTTTGGCTAAACATGGGCGAGTTGTATAGTCGAAACGGTCAATTGAATGAGGCAGTAGAGGCGTATTCTAATTTTATCGATCTCTGGGCTGAAGCCGATCCTTCATTACAACCTAAAGTCCGTTATGCCAGAAATAGGGTTGAACGTCTGTTAGACCAATTAGCCCGAGAGCCACAATAGCAAAGCTATCCGAACTAGACTGCAGGACACACAATGTTTATGCGATTTGTACAACTGGGTATCAAACCAGAAGCAGCTGCCGCCTTTGAACGTTTCTATGCGCATCGGGTGGGGCCAGCCTTGCTAAATGTGGATGGTTGCGTCTTTGCCCGCCTGATCAAAAGTACGGAACAGGAAGCCGAATTTATTTCCTTCACGCTCTGGAATTCTGAAGATCAAGCTGCTGCATACGAAGAAAGCGGGCAATACAAGGCGTTACTGAAGGAAAATGCACCTTTTGAAGCCGTTTCGAATGAGTGGAAGATCCAGCTTACCGAAGAAAACACGCTGGAATACCTTCCGGTCAGGAACGAACCAGACGTAAAGGCACTCCCTATTGTGGCCGGTTCTGCCGAAGAAGAGGCTGCCACGAAGCTTATGGCGTCGCCCTACATGCGTCTATTGAACGCTCAAGTCAACCCAGATCGTTTTGAGGAGCTCAGTGATGTGTATGCAAACGTCATTACACCAGCTCTATTGAAAATCGAAGGTTGCCAAGCCGCTTATCTAATTGGAATGAAGGAAAGAAGCGAAGGACTTTCCGTCACCATTTGGGAGAGCCAAGAATTGGCTGCTGCGTACGAGTCTAGCGGCAAGTTTGCCGAGCTCATGAAGAAAGTCGAGCCCTACCTCTCCTCTTGGTATCAATGGAAGATGACGCTTGATCCATCGAAACAGAAAAAAACGCACACCTCTGGTGAAGTATCCGTCAAAGGATATCACGTTGTTTCAGGTGCAGACTAGTAGTTTTCGCAAGGATTTAAAAGTTGTGCGGGGAAACCCGATACCCTTGTGGAGTCGTTTCCCTTCAGCATCGAGAATTATGCAGCCCAAAACTATGGACAGCATGTCCTTAAAAATCCATTCCTTTCTACGTAATGCGGGCATCGCATCTTCACATGAAGGAAACCTTGCCCAACTCGTTTCCTACTTTGAACGTGAATACGGCCTAAACGTCATGGGTTTTCTGGAATCAGAATGGCTGAGTGAACAACTAGAACGAGATCTATCTAGTGGAGACTTCTCCGAAATGCGAAATCTAGTCTCACTCGACAAATTGGACGAGTTCGATGAAGACATCGAAGCACTGAGATCCTAGACATTTAATGCCAGTTCGCACACGCGACTGACCTTAAAACGACAATGACACGCCCAAGTAAGGCATTAGTACGGTCGTTTTTGACCGTGAGATGTCGTAGGATACTTTGCCATTTTCTCTTCTGATTGACCCTTCTTTAAGATATTCGGCTTCTGATCCCATCAGATATTTCGCGCCTAAGTCGATGTAAACAGAGGCCGAGCCTTCTGGGTTACGCTCTCCATCGTATACGCGAAACTGAATTCCTCCTCCAAATCCGTAGCTGAACGCATTGTCGTCGAAGTTCGTGGAGCTTGCAATAGGCTCGTCAAACGACTCGTTCGTGATCTCGGTTTGAGTAAATAAGTGCTTAAACCCAACCAAGGCATCTGCATACGGGCGGAAAACGGGTAGGTCGGGCTGAAGACGAACAAAAAAGTGACCGGAAAACATGTTGTTGTCCGTTGCTACGTTTACGGTGACGTCTGGAATGGTCGTTGAAAATGGCTCACGTCTGCGCTCATGGCCGTAAACCTGGACGTTCAAGTCGATACCGGCCATAAGTGGAAGTCCCTTTATGCCGATCGCGCCAAATGCGTCAATTCCAAAGCCCAAATTGTCAACTTGATCTCCAAATTCACCTTGAGGTACACCCACGGCAAAACTTAAGCCTGCCTCGGTGCGAAGCTGACCACTGGCTGGTTGAGAAATAGTTAAGACAACAAGAACAGTACAAAAGAGGCTAAAAAATGACTTCATTCAGGTAACCAGAACAGGTTTTAGGAGTTGATACGAAAAAATACACGTGTGAAACCATGCCAAGACTTCGCTTTAATTTACTTGCCGCCGTCATACTTGCGCTGGTAACAAGTTCATCGACCGCACAGACAAATAAATTGTTTATACCTGAAACGCTTTCAGGTCCAATTTACAATTTAAACATGGCGCCATCGCTGCACTCGTTCTATCCCGATGCAACCACAGCGACGTTAGCGTTTAATGGAAGTTATCTCGGGCCAACGCTGATTCTTGAGAAAGGTAGTGATGTTCAAATGAATGTCACAAATCAAATAGGAGAACCGACCACCGTACATTGGCATGGAATGCACGTCGCTCCAAAAAATGATGGTGGACCCCATACTGTGATTGCCGACGCCGCAACATGGTCGCCTAGCTTCACTGTACTCGATCGGGCCACGACCTTCTGGTATCATCCCCACCTGCACCACAAAACCAACGAGCATGTGTACCGTGGGTTGGCCGGAATGATTATCGTAAGAGATGCCGCTGAGGCTGCACTCGCACTTCCTCGAACCTACGGAGTGGACGATATTCCCGTTATTCTCCAGGATCGGCGCTTTTCGCCGCAGCGACAATTCGTTTTTAACGGTGGCGGGATTGGCGAATCCGGGAATACCATCGTGGTGAATGGGACTGTAGAGCCCTTTCTGGAAGTAGAAGCTGGAATTGTGCGTCTTCGATTATTAAATGGCTCAAACTCCCGCGTGTATCAACTTGGGTTGGATAACAACGCGAGCATATTTCAGATTGGTTCGGATGGAGGTCTGTTACCTGCGCCTGTCGAATTAACTAGATTGCGGCTTGCTCCCGGAGAACGGGCTGAAGTTTTGCTTGACCTTTCCTCTTCCAACGGTCAGAATCGGACCTTAATGAGTTACTCCTCAGAACTTCTCCGAGGAGAACCAGGGGGCGTTAACCTGGGCCCAGGAGGCCCCCCTCCAGGCGCTGGCAATATAGACGGAACAGATTTTCAGATTCTAGAGATTCGGGTGTCAGGCTCATCTTCCATCACATCAATCCCGACTAGTTTAATTCCACTTGAACCCATTCTTGAGTCCAGCGCAACGAGAACGCGCCCCATGATTCTGAACAATGTACCTGGGCCGCAAGGGGCACTTGCCATCAATAGCGTAGAGTTAGATCTAAATGTGATCAACGAAGTGGTGAGCCTGGGAGATACTGAAATTTGGTCGGTTTCAAACGCCACAGGCGGACCGCATCCATTCCACATCCATGACGTTCAGTTTCAAATATTGGATCGAAACGGCAGCGCCCCACCAGCGAACGAGCAAGGGTTAAAAGACGTCGTTTTAGTTTATCCAGGAGAAACGGTTCGGTTTATCACAACGTTTGAGGACTTTGCCGATCCAGATACCCCTTACATGTATCACTGTCATTTCTTGGGCCATGAGGATGGCGGAATGATGGGACAGTTTATCGTTCTAGACCCAAATGCTACTGCCTTAGAGCGATCGCTCTTACCTGAGGGTGACTTCTTACTTTCCAACTATCCGAATCCATTCACCGATTGGACTACCATATCGTACTCTCTAGATCGCGATTCCGATGTAAAGATTATGGTTTTTGATGCGGTGGGCAGGGAAGTAAAAACCTTGTTTGAAGGGAGACGTGCTGCTGGAGCAAATGAAACCATTTGGAAAGCAGGCTCCGTGCCTTCTGGAACCTACTTTGTCCAGATCTCCATCAACGGAAAACCTCGGTCACACGCAGTCCAAATTTCGAGGTAGCGATCAGTTTCTTGGCCGGAAGTGCTTCCTTACAATTTCTTCCTAAAGCTTTTTACCCTGCGCATTCTTGATCAATCCGTCTCTAAGCCAATCTGCTATCGCCTGACGGTTTGCCGGCTTGACGAGGCGATACTGGTCGCCTTTGTGGCGGATATTTCCGAGCTCAACCAGAACAGCCACAGGCTTTGTATTGTTGAGTACCCATAGGTTTGCTGAGTTGTCGATACCCCCTTTGTACGTCCGATTCGGCTGAAACTCTGCGTACTTTGCGGCCATGGTGTCTCTAAGCGATTTACTTAATGTATAGCCACTTTTGCTTGCCGTTTTAAAGTGAACGTCAATCTGTGGTTCTACTTTGGCTCCGTAGGCGTCGACATGGAGGGAGATCACCTGCTGACTTTTCGCCCAGCTTTTATTTTGGTCATAAAGTCGGTTAATGATTTTAGTCCGATCCCTCAGTCTCTGTGAATGGCTCCGCACAATTTTGGTGCCTCCGAGATAAACTTCATCCGTATCAAGCTCAAAGCTTTCGGTATCTCGTATGCCGTCATTTTCGTCGCGAAAAAATATAAATACAGAAGC
>JABMOI010000007.1 GCA_013204185.1 bacterium
ATGCATCCTACGCTGAAACACCGAATGCAGAGAAAGGTCTAATTGCGCCGATCGACAGGACGCTGTATCTTTAATATTCTTTGGCGGGATAGCTCAGACGGTTAGAGCGTCGGATTCATAACCCGGAGGTCGAGAGTTCAAGTCTCGCCATGGCTATCATATAGCGAAGCTGAAATCGGAGGCAGAAGGGTCTGCTTTCAAGAGGCTAATCCAACTTTGAGAACAAGCTCGCTTGAATGCCATTTCCTACGCCTCTAGACTGCTTTGCAGACCCTAAAATGCGCCCGGCAGCGGCAATGCCACTTAGCATGGCTCCTTCAATAGTAGCTTGCCTAAAATAGTCTCCGGACAGTCCGATCTGCCGATCCTCATCCCAGAGGCAGGATGCAGCGAGAGGAGAAACAACTCGACCAAAACGCCACCGATGAGCAATCACCTCAGTCGGTTTGAGAGACAGCAACCCAAGCCGCGTCATAAAGAGCTCGGTGAGCTTTTGAGCGACGTGATCGCGGTCCTCATCCACGTGATCAGCTGCCCAGGAGCGCGAGGCATGAAGTGCCCAACATTCCCCTTCAGGACGTCCGGGTTTGGACGATTCTCGGATAGCCAGACCAATCGGACCTTCTGGATCCTTTAACAAGTCTATCTCGAGTGGCAAGCGTTCGGCAAACGTCATTCCCACAGTCCACTGAGGAGCTAATTCAATCGTCCTCAGCTCGGGGGCGAATGGATCACCGTCCCCTAGTAATGACAGGGCTTGCCGCGCCGCTCCTGCCAGTAAAACCACATCAAATGAACCTAAATCATTGTTTTCCCCACCCAGAAACCACTGATCCTCCTTGCGAAGTAAGGAGGCAACGGGCTCCCGCTGTCGTATTTCAAGACCGTTGGCTAAATGAAGGCACAAAGAGCGCATGGTGGGGCTTGCCACGTGCCGAAGAGTTTGATGGTGGACCTGCCCATCGAACGCACTCCAATCGGCTTCTCTGACCATCCAGTCCTGAATCAGCCCTTTTTTATGCCATGATTCGACCCAGAGCTGAATCCGGGGATCCTTGAGGGACAAAACGGGCGCTCCTAGATCCAAATGATGCCCTGAGAACTCGATGGAAGCTGTCCGGCCTCCAGGTTTTCGCCCTTTATCGAACACGGTTACAACACACCCATTGTCTCGCAACGTTCGCGCCGCAGAAAGCCCGGCTATTCCCGCCCCAATAATGGCGACTTTGGGGGAAGACATTCTTGGAAAACGTGCTAACTGACCCGCATACTTACCCATGTCGATGCGCGCCCGGTGCCTAGCGGAAGAGCGGGGTCTGACCAATCCAAAAATGGGTTTTTCCGGGGGGAATGGGCGGTCCAGTAAACCGAGGCACCATAGTATGCCCGCGTAAGAGTTTGGATCAGACCCATCGAGCGCATACCGATTGTTGAGGTCTAACAGAATATCTAAGGCCTCTTGCGGCGATTCGGTCCAGTTGAGGACGGCCTTACCCCATGTCATCCGGACGTTGTTGTGTAGTTCACCGTGGATCCGAAGAGATTGCTGCGCTAGATTCCAGAGTGGGTCGTCTGTTCGACTGCAAGCGACATCTTCCCAATCGTACACGTTCTCACGTTCATCCTGCAGATGACGATCGAACGAATCTTGAGCCCATTGCGGTAGAATGCTAATTTCTTGGACGTCGTTGTTATGGAAACACAGATTGAAGGCTAATTCTCGCCAGATCAGCAGCTCATCCAAAAATTTCTGAGCCCCAGATGAAGCTGCTCGAACGGCATCCCGTGCAATTATGAACGGCGAAACATGTCCATGGTGTAGGTAGGCACTGAGCCGACTTATTCCCGATGGGTGGTTTAAAGTTGGGTCATTTCTTGTTTTGTCGTACCGGTTTAATCCGTTTTCCAGATACGCACTCCATCTTTCATGTCCAGCAATCGTTCCTCCTCGGGTGTGGTGAATGGGTCCAATAGAATGATCTATATCGCAGGACGCACATAATTCAAGAATAGAAACCGTATCCCAATCGATAGCTTCGCAGATAAGTTTTTCGCTGTAATACAGAGGGGTCGATGCCGCCACGGGCCACTCCCGAGCGGCCCGCTCCCAGGCATTGGATGCAATCTTATTCCGGAAATGATAGGCCCGGGCATACCACCGCCCGATACTTTGCATGGGAACGATGCAATGGCTATCCACGGCCCAGACAGGGGTCGTGATTTGTTCTGCCAGCCGATTGACCCAACGGGGAAAAGGTGGGGCGGGATAATCTTCTGTGATGACAAGCGCAGCTTGCCGCCCCAATCCATAAAGTGGACTAACCGCCGATGAATCACCGTTTAGATGGAATGCATAGCGTATCCCCCTCCTTTCAAACTGAGCTGCAACATCACGCGCTCCCTCCATAATAAAGGTGAAGTGGCGATCAGAATTGAACCGATGAGCACCGGACAGTCCCTGATACACCAGAAGCGGGATATTCAGGGTCGAAGCGGTGTGGATGGCAACGTCTAGAGCGGGGTTTTCATACTCTCTAACCGCATGATGCATCCAGTAGAGCACAAAAGCACCGTCCTCTCGGAGGGGATGCTCAGAAAGTGTTCGTACTCGTTCTTTTAAGTGCTGTGGGAGACTATTCAAGATCACGACTTACGCTGTTCAGTGTACATTTTGCTTGGTCTAAGCACGCTACCGGTCCACGCTATCGGGTGCGGAGTGTACTCAGTCCACCATCAATACCGATTGTTTGACCCGTTACCCAACTGCTTCGCGACCCGTCTAGCAGCCAATCGATGCCATCTGCGACGTCCGTTGGCGTACCCAGTCTGCCTAACGCATGCATGCCTTCGGAGTGTTTTTTTGATGCTTCATTACCTGTAATGCGCGCGGTAAGCGGTGTCTCAACCAGACCCGGCGCCACACAGTTCACTCTTATCTGGCGCTGTGCGTATGACGCTGCTGCCGATTGAACCAGACCTTGTACACCTGCTTTTGCAGCAGCAATAGCTTCGTGGTTCACTAGCCCTGTTTTGGCTACTGCGGAGGAACACAATACAATGGATCCACCCGTGTTAAACATGCTCCGAGTCGCATATTTGACCACATAAAACGCAGAATACAGGTTCAATTTGAGGGTCTGATCAAACTCTTCGACCGAAGTCAAATGAGCAGGCTTCAATAATAGGGAGCCCACGCAGTGCGCAATGCCATCGATACGCCCAAACTTTTCCATGGTAAACTTGATCAGTCCCTCTACTTGGGAAGCATCGGTAGCGTCCACTGGATAGACGACGCCTTCTGTTTCGCGAGATAATTCATTCAATTTAGCCTCAGATCGTGCCGCCAAAACCAATCGCGCCCCTCTGGCAGAGAGATTTCGGGCTACTTGCGAACCAATGCCTCCACTGGCTCCTAAAACAACGTAAACAGGTGATGTGTTGGTTTCCATTATGACTAACTGAGAAATGTAAAGAGATCAAAAGTGATCAATAAGAGCGTGAGTAGACTCAATACCGAGGTACTTAGC
>JABMOI010000079.1 GCA_013204185.1 bacterium
CACCGTAGCGTTCGCTCAGGAAGGCAAATAAGACTTTATAGGTTTCGTACGCTGCAGGAGTTATCTGCTGAAGGCAATTCGGGCCTTCAGGCGGATGGTAGCATCCCATAATTACAACGCCAATATTGCCGGTGTTCTGTTCTCCTACGTGCGCTCCGCGAGCTAACACGGGCACCTGAGACAGGGAAGTGCTATTGTCCATAAACGGACGCCCTTGGTATAGGCGGCCTCCGCGGTCAATGGCAAACTGATACCCAATATCACTCCAGCCCCTGACATTTTGATGCAAGTCCTGCATGGCCAGCATTTGCGCTTTGCCTTGGGCTTCGGTTTCCGCTGAATAACCAGCAGCGTGGTGCATGGTCATGAACTCATACGGGCCGTTAGCTAGCGGTACTGGATTACCAAGCACAAACGGCTTGGCGTTCCACTGGGCACGCGTAATAAGGCGAGGAGGAATAATATTGCCAGACTTGGCTCCTACCAATGGAGACAAAGCGGGAGCCGGTCTTGAATCTTCGTCAAAGGCATTATTGAAAACACCGGCGTTTCGGACAACCGTTAAGTTCTCAGACGATACTTCAGCTCTGAATTCGAACTTCGAAGCCCCGATAGGTTGATTCTGTCTGTAACCGGCGACTATGGTTCCGCCGGTCGCCGATCTGTTAATATGAGCTGGCTTCCACTCGGTCCAAGCCCCATCAACTAGAAAACGGAAGAATCCTTTTGCCTCCGTGTCGAGCGTTCCAACTTCTACGACGACACCGGTAAAAATCTGGTCAATCTCGGCGCTTGAATGCGTAAGATTGGCTTGTTTTCCAGCAACCACGATAGACGCTTCACCTAGTTCGGTAAACGAATCTATAAAGTCGGCAATGATCTGGGCATGCGAATTAGATGCCGCAACTAAACCCAAAAACGCAAAGATAGACAGTCGAAGAATCCACTTGATTCTCATATCCACATTCCCCATTTCCCGTTTCCCATTTCCCGTTAAGCGAACTTAGAACTGAAGGTTCAACGTATACCAATGAGTCTGTTCCAATCGACCGAAATCTGCATAAGCATAATCAAAACTTGCCTTGGTCGACTTGTCGATCCTCAGGTTCACTCCGACACCCATGGTCAAACCCTGTTCGCCATCTACCTCAAATGCATTACGGTATCCAGAACGGAGCGCAAAAAGGTCTCTGAATTGGTATTCAAGACCCATATTGAGATACTCAGAGTTGTCATTTGGATGAGCAGCATCGGTCATGACCACAACGTGATGATTGGAAGTGGAAAAAGCATCCCAAGCCAATCCAACGCGAAACATCAAGGGTAACGCGTATTGGTCAACCAAATATTCTGAGTTTACGATCTCGACATTGCCTGATTGGTTAGGAGTCGGATCTGAACTGAATATGATGTCCCTTCCCGTCATCTGCATTTTCGGCCCAAAATTGGACATAGAAGCACCAAGCCTCAAGTTTTCATAGGGAGTGGTGAACAAGACGCCTACGTCAAAGGCCATGGCAGAAGCCGAACTATGCCAGATTTGCTCTCGAATGTATTTCAACGTCGTTCCTATCGAAAAGCGGTCTGTTAGGGCCTTAGCGTAGCTCAATTGCAGGGCTAGGTCCTGTTTCTTGAACAACTCTCCAGTTCCTTCAGGGTCCGATATCGTTCTGACCTTCATATCTCCAGAATCTAGATATAAAAGGCTCGCAGCGATCGTACCCATATTGCCGACGCGAACGCCGAAAGCAGCATAGTTGTATGATATGTCTGCCAGATACTGTGTATGGGAGAATTGAACCGCCCCACCATTGATATTTGAGAGACCCGCTGGATTCCAGTACAATGCCGAAAGATCATTGGCTTGTGCAACGAACGTCCCGCCAAGCGCGATGGCCCGTGCACCAACCCCAAGCTTCATGAACTGAGCTGCCGTTGTACCAACTTTAGTAATCGTTTTGGTTTGCCCACCCTCAGCCAAACTTTGTCCGTTGGCTGGAAGAACAAGGACGAAGCCCAGCATGAAAAGGCCCAGCAGGAAAAGGCCCGGCAGGAAAAGGGCAGAAGTCCGCAATATCGTGCGCATAGGTTGTGTTACAATTGACATTATTTGATCACCGCGAATTTGCCGATAAAGGTTCCTTCTTCAGATTCCACTTGGAATATGTAGAGCCCATATGCGATGTTCATATTGTCTTTGGTACGTAGGTCCCAAAATGCCTTTCCGTCATCAAGCGTAGAGTCATGGTAGATCGTGTCAACCAATTCTCCTGCTAGACTGTAAATGCGAATGGTACATTTTCGAGGAACGTTGGCAAAATAAAGCCTTCTGTCTCCTCGTTCCGCTCTTGAAACAGGGTTTCGTGGTTCTAATTCGTTTGTTGCGACATACGGATTAGGCACGACATAAACTTCCCGCAGCTCTTTCTTCGCCAATTCGCTGTCTGTATTGGCAGCGACCGTTGAAAAGCTGTAAGAGTCAGTTGGACCAAATGGCTTTTGAGTTCTAATAAAGAACACGTCCCCTGAACCAGGCCGTTCGCCAGAGTCAACCAAAGCGAGCTGCCAGCTAGCAGTGAGCGTGCCATTTACTATATCAAGGAAAATGATGGCTTCATTTGTATCCCATTGGCCGTTCCGGTTTACGTCCGTAACAAAGACGTCAATCGTTTGATTGGCCTGAGTCAGATTCGTAACAGTAAAGGGAAGGGGAAGGTTGTTACTGAAGCCTGTGCTAACATTCGCGTCATCGAATACGATTTCGTAATCGTTTGGCTGAGGAATTCTTCCTGGGCCTGCTTTAGCTGTGTTTACTTCAAATTCGATACCGTTTCCGCCTGAGGACCAACCCGTTTCCTGTTCGTCAAGCGCGAGGGGGTCATTTTCAACGAATAAATGAATCCCGTCGAACACAGGATTTGCCTCCTCGCTTGCGACCAAGCGGCTTTCAAAAATTGGGAAGTACCGGAATTTTGCCGTGAGAAGGTCGCCATCAGAAATCCCGGCGCCTACGACCACGACGGATCCCAGTTCGGCATTCAACGAATAGTCGGTACCACTCGCGAGAATCGTTCCGTTTGCCGTCATGAGACTGAACGACTCTGTTTTGATGTTTCTATAACCAAGCGAAGACGTTTTACCGAGGACCGCTTTAATGGTCGTCGTAATGTCCTTGGCATCTTCCACTGTATAACGGAGTGGAGAATTCTTAAACGTCACAGAATATTGAGCTGCATCTTTTACGGCTAGTTCATCCACGATCCGCGCGGTGATATCTCCGGTTGCGTGCCCTGAATTGTGCTGAATACCGCCGGCTTCTGCAATGGAAGGTGCCACATACCCAGCTGTGCGCGGTTTTGGCGTCACAGCAATCGTATTCGTGTCGAAGATATAGCTATCATCAACCGGATTATAGGTGATGGTTTTGGCTGTTTCGCTAGGCGGAATACCTGATACAAAAGATCCGCTTTGCCCCGGAGCATAACCACGGTCGTACGCAGTAACGGAGTAGTAATACGTCTGACCGTTTACGACATCCGTGTCCTCATACGTATGGAAAAGACCGGTGTCGTCTCCTAAGTCGAAGGACACACCCCGCTGAGGGAATACAATTGGGCTCGGGCCTCTTAACCCGTTATTTAGGTCGAACTTAGCTTCAACGCCTAGCTTATTTGTCAGAGGTTGGAACAGGAATTTAGAGCCATTAATGTCTGTGATCGTTTGGCGGTCGCTAAACTCGTGATCTGTTGATCGGTAAATGGCGTAGCCTTCAAAGTCCAAGGACCTAGATAGGGGATCAAGAGATTGCTCTGCTCGATTGTCCCAATACAGCGTAACCTTTTTGTCGCCTGCGACAGCGCGAATTTTCGGCTTGTCTGGCGGGCGAGCAAAACGGTACCCGACGTCAAAAATTTGCTGAACGGTGGTTGCATTCAAACGAAGGTCAGACAGGTTTTCACCGACAATTAGAGCGATAGAAAAACGCTTGGTTTCACCTGCGCGGAGGGGGAAACTACCTGATCCATACAGAAATACGTAGTCTCCAGGCTCGGATGGAACAGAGTCAAAGCGGCCTGGCTCGACCCATCCCCACACTTGTTCGTCTTCCCGGATATTGGAACCCGAAAAACGTGGTGAGGCGAAGGACGTCAGGCCAATCATATCTGATTCGTCGATGTCGGTAAACTCAAAGTTTGGTTCGCCTGGCTTGGTGATATCAAACTGATCGCCAGCGGTCGGTTTGCCATCTTTTTCGCCAAAGTCTCCGGTGCCAGGAATCCCGTCGATACCTACATCATCCGTTTCAGGGTTCCAGTCGTTGTCGTTATCGATTCCGTCTGTCCAGGATTCGTCGATCATCCCGTCGTCGTCGTTGTCGATTCCGTCCCCTGGGTAGAAAACCCCGTTGATAATCTCGTTTCCAACACCTGGGCTTTCCAAAAACTTGTAACCGAAATACCCAGGAATACGACCAGGAACGTCGCCGATCTGGTTGTTATCCCACGCGAATACCATGTTTCTGGATTGGTCAAAGAAGGCTAGGTCGTCCTGCCAGTCGCCAGGGCCTCCAACGTGAGGATCTCCCCACATACCAAAGGTAACTTTGTCGAGATCGGTATCGCTTTTGTTTGAAATCTTGTACACCAAGAAAATCGCGTCTTCGGCCAGCGGGTTAGCCCACTGATAGAGGCGTACTTCAACTTCCAGTCCGAGTCCCTTTTTGGCTAGGTCGTTCTTGAACGGCTGGTAGGCAAATTCCTTGTTGGAATAGTCGTTCATGAAGTACAGCGCCTCTTTATCAGCGTTCGAAGCGCCTTGCTGTAGGGCTCCTGGCCATACGTACTCTTTGAGGTTGTCATTGTACCAAGATGCTGGCCATGAATCAGGCTTACCGTCCAAGTCCTTGTCTTGCGCATCGGAAGTAGGAATCTGGTCAGAATCACGACTAACCACTTCGATTCCTTCAAATGCACCGACGGGTTCCGCACATGGAGTTGGTTGCCAGCCCCATCGCTCAGATTGGTCGGGTGAAATTTCGGCTCCACTGGACACAATACCATCCGAGACGATGTGCATGACCCAAACTGGCTGGCCCTGATCGTCTGTCACGACGTTGCCATTATCATCGCGCTTGAGAACACTTTTGGGGTCTTTATGACCCACATCAATGACCTCTGCGGCAACAAAAGGCCCAAATTCATAGCCATAACCCAATCCGTTCCAGACAATGTCTGTGAGCGTATTTCCGGGAGAGGAAATAGAGCCAAAGTTTAGAATCTGAGTGGTAATGCGGTTGCCATTAAGAATGGCCTCGCGCCGATCCGTGTTGTCTTCTAAACAGTCTGCAAGCGCTGTTGCGCCTCGCTTATTCGCTTGAGCATCGAGCCAACGGCTTTGCTGACGATAGTCCCATCCTCGTTCTCGAGATTGAGAAAATGCAGGAAGCGCTAGGATAGCGATAAAGCAGAGGGTGGCGAGTGATTTCATCCGACTCGTAGTGAACATATGTAAAACGTTTTTTTGGAGCATGGGATTAGAAGGACAGGGTGGCTCCAAGTCTCACCTCGCGAGGTGAACTGTAAAAATCTGGACGTGTGTTGTACTCTTCTAGGTTTTGGATACCCGGAAGGCCGTAAGCAGGCTCCCACGAAGCATGAACACCACGTTGACCATTGAGAGAGTATGTTGCGCGACCGGTATCGCTGAAAACAGAGTTTTCATTGAGTTTGTCGAGCACGTTGAACACTTTCGCAAAGATTCGAAGGTGCCCTCGGCCAGAAAGCTTAATATCCCTGTAAAGGTGCGCATCAAGCTTAATCAGGCTTGGTTTACGATCTTGGTTCGGAAGCTGGTCAATTTTCTGATCAAACAGGAGTGGCGTGTACGGGTAGCCTGTAGAGAACGAGGAGATAAACGAAGCTCCCCATTTACCAGGTCTTGTAAGCGTAACGGTTCCTGAAAGGATATGACGCTGGTCAAACCCTAGAGGTATGAGCTCCAACTCGTTTTCTCTTCCTGACAAATGGTTGTAAAAGAAAGCGTTGGTTTCGTTGTTATTTCCCTCTGCAATTTGGAACGTATAGTCGACTCCTGCGGACAGAAGACCATTTTTTGCCCGGCGTTTCGTTAGGGCAAAGGTCACCCCTTTTACGTTCGCGTAATCTCTGTTTAGGTAGATGTTATAGACATCCTCTCCAGCGATGGAGCTAAACCGGATGGTCTGAAGGGCTAGGTAGTCACGAATGTCTTTAAAAAACCCAGTCACATCAAAAGCCAGTGTGCTGGTAAGTGCCTGCTGCAACCCGATTTCGTACTGAACTGTGCGTTCTGGACGCATATTCGTGTTTCCGAACGTAGGATTGCTCCCGACCCCAAACTCAAACTCTGGGTTTAAGTAGAGATTTCTGAGGCGCGGCATCTGCGCAAAATGTCCATAAGAAAAGTGGATGATTCCGCTTTCCGTAATGGGAAATGAAACACCAAGACGCGGCATTAGGATGGTCGTGGCCTTGGCATCTTGAGCTAAAGCCGCAAACTCATCCTCGTGTACCGGAGGATTGAGCAGGTTTGGGAAGTATTGACCGTTTGGATCAAACCGCTCAAAACGAAGCCCCGCGTTAATGATGAAGTCCTCAAATTCCAACTTGTCTTGGGCATAGAGACTGAACTCCATGACCTTTTGACCCGTGTATTTATCGTGAGCTGGTGTGGTAACGTCCGGTACTTCTGGTACAGGATAGTTGTCTCCATCATATAAGATCACAAAGTTCTGACGGTCTAGCGAGTGCAGGTTTAACTCTGCACCAACTTTTGTCTCGTGGATCAGCCCAATTTGAGAGGTTAAATCTGCCTTGACTCGGAAGGAAGTGGAGGACTCATAGACATGGTCCTTTTGGTTTCCTCCCATCAAGAACTGATTGCCAGGAAATCCAATAATGTTGCCCGTAGATACATATCTAGGGTCATAAGGATTTTCATACAGAAACGATTTGGCGTCGCTGATGGCGTATGATGCTCGCACCGTGTAAAACGAGCGATCATTCAATGTTTGCGTCCAGTGGAGGCTGTGGTTGTAAGAAATGTCCCTAAATGATGTGGTTCCGTCTGGGTTGTATTTATAGGCGAAACTGAACGACTTGCGCTTGGCGCCATCCATGAGGAATGAATACTCAAGTTTGGAACCCGCAAAGGGTCTCATGCTTAGCTTTGCAATGAAATTCCCGCTTTCACGTGGGTTTAAGGCCCGATCTTTCCCTGGTAGGGGGTCACCCTCAGCAAACTCGTACCATGGTTTACCGTGCAACTCATAGTACCACAAAGGTCCGCTGTAGTCCGGAATGTATTCTCTAATTTTGTTCTGTAAGTCGATGTCGCCGTTGAAGTTAGCCGAATCCGAAGGAAGATGAAGGTCCTTTCCGTAAATCGTGCCTTCGTTGCGATCGTAGCGGCCAGAGACAAAGAACCGAATCTTTTTATAAAAGGGGAGTGGCCCAGACAGCGTACCCTCCGCTGTCAAAACGTTTAAGCCCAGATTACTTGTGCTCGTTGGAGGGCCGAAAATGTCGCTGTGTTTGGTAACGTTGTCTCCACCATAGAAGCTCAGCGAGCCCTCCATCTTCTCGTTGCCTTCTTTGGTTACCAGGTTCACAATTCCTGACATGGCCTTGCCATATTCGGCATTAAAGGCGCCAGAGATTACCGTCATTTCTTGGATGGCTTCAGCCGCAACGGTGGTTGCCAAACCGTTCGTTTCAAATGGGTTTCCGACGGACATCCCATCAACCAAATAGGAAATCTCGTTACTTCTACCACCGCGAATATGGATTTCGCCTCCAGGACCCTGGTTAACACCTGCTTGTGTGATCAGAATCCCAAAGAACCCTTCAACGGGAAGCGCTTCAATTTCGGCAGCACTGACAGTCTTGCTAGAGGAAGTAAGGTCTTTCTGAACCATTGGCCGTTCTGCCTGGATCACAATTTCCTCTCCTTCAATGATTTCTTCCCTCATGGAAAGGTCATAGCGTGTGGTTTGTCCCGTTGCGACCCGAATACCTGCTACCACTTGTGTCGAGAAGCCGATGTACGAAAATTTCAGTTCGTACTCACCGGGACGGACATTGAGAATGATATAATTCCCATCAATGTCCGTACTCGTTCCTTGAGTCGTTCCGTTAATGGAGACGTTTACACCAATCAATGCATCACCGGTTGAGTTATCGGTAACTCGTCCCGCAATCTTGCCTTGAGCAAATGCAAACTGCACTCCTATAAAAAGGAAAAAAAGAAAAAAGATGCTTTTCCTACGCATAATGGGCGCGTTTTGACTCTGCAAACGATGCGTTTGCACGTGATCCGAGCAGTTCAGCAGTTGAACCGCAAAAAAAGGGGGAGGCCCGAAAGGGCCTCCCCGTGAAAAGAAGCAGGCCTGGCTACTTCAACAGCACCATGGTCTTCGTCTGAGCGAAGTTGCCATATTTCAAAGTGTACAGATACGTACCAGAAGCTACTGGTGTACCGCTATCGGTAGTACCGTCCCAGCTAACTTCGTGAGCGCCTTCTGAATAGAACTGATTGTTCACAAGCGTTTTAACAATCCGGCCAGACACATCATAAACCGTTAGAGAAACTGCTTTGTCAATTGGAAGCTCAAAGCGGATGCTCGTGGTAGGATTGAATGGGTTCGGATAGTTCTGCTCAAGAACGTAATCAGAAGGAATCACGACACGTTCGTCTTGGATGCCAACGTTTGTAGCACTTGCAGACAAAACGCGCATGAACACACGCTGTGTGTTAGCAACAGCTGTCAACGTAGAAGCATCTACTACATACGTGCTATCTGCTCGGTTGAATACTTCCGTGAACGTGCGCAATGAATCACTTTGGCCTTGGAAGCCAAGAGCTACTTCATTAAAACCGTCGTTGTCCACATCACCCAAGAATGCAAACTTAGATGCAAACTGAGGTCCGTTTGAAGCATTTGCACGACGCTCCGTTATGACACCCGCGGAGTCGCGAGTGATTTTATCAAATGCGTCTGTGCGGTCATTTGGGAAAAAGACCTGGGTAATCGGAGTGTAGTCGGCTGGATTCTCAGGGTCTGTACCAACAAACTCAACGATATTCACCCAGTTTGGGTCTTTACCATCGTTGAATTGATTGTGAGAGAACGCCGCGCCGCTACCAATAAGGTCCATGTTGCCATCACCATCAAGGTCGCCAGCTGCCAATCCGAGAGAAGACAAACCAGGTACTACAGCGAGTTTGTAGTTGTCTTCAACGATTGCAAATACATTTTCGCCTGGATTGTAGTTAACCACCCAAACGTTACCTGTATTGTACTCAGAACCATATACTTCTTCGTTACCGTCTCCGTCAATGTCCACTTTAAGGATACCAAAGAGAGGAACGGTGTCTGAAGTTGGGTTCATATGTGCCCAATGAGGTCCTTGAGCTCCATCTGGGAAGAAATAAGTGTCCGCCGCAGTAGCTTGGCCTAAAGTAATGTTGTTGTTGTTCCAGCTGGACATTACAACTTCATTGATGCCATTGCCATCAAGGTCAGCTGCTAGGATACCGTAAGGTGATCCGCCGCCACGGTCGATTGGGTCCCAAGGCTGATTGCGGGAGTTGAGGTAGGCTTCATTCGTCCAAGTTTCGAATCCTGATCCGATGTCTCCAGAAACGGAAATAATCCACCAGTTGTCACCAGCGTTATTTCCGTTGTTGCCGAACATCATTTCTTGTTTGCCATCGTTGTCAATGTCTTCAACAACAATGGTTTCCTGTTGCCAGCGGTTAGGCTGATCGTCGCCCATCTGGTAGATGGTGGCTGGCTCTAGGCCGTAATCGTTGTCGGTGCCTGTAAATTCAAACACGTAGAGACCGATTGGATATTTGGATCCTTCGACAAAGCTGTATCCAGAGAAGAAGTAAATTTCTCCTTTTCCGTCTCCATCCATGTCTCCGCCACCGATGGAACGACCATTTGCAGTTCCTGCATAATCGTCAAGCCAAGGAGTGGAGTACACAAGCTCCCAAGTGTCTGGTCCTGTGGACTCCAGTACGTGAACGCGGCTTCCACCTGTGTAGTCAGAAACCAAAACTTCTTTCTTACCGTCTCCATCTAGATCAAAAGGACCTGCAACGGTTCTAACACCAGAGTGATTAGGCGGAAACGGTGCGTGGGGGTCGTCTGTCCTAGGAACAGCAAAAGAATAGTCTGTACTCTGACCAAAAGCATTTCCTACAAAAAGGAACGCTAAAATCAAGAGTAAATTAGTAGCTTTGCGCATAGTGCCTCCAAAAGTGAGTTAAGATCAATCTAGTCGGATACGAGGCCAATTGGCGGGTGGGCACAGATCCGGAATAAATTTCGATAGAACCAGTAGTGTATTAACTAGCGATGAACGAATCAACCCAAATATGACATCTTTCAACAACAAAATGTCAAAGAGCGTAAGCCTTTTCTTCCTGGTAAGCATCCTCACAGTATCTTCATGTTTGGCGCAAGACAATAAGCATGAAATGAGGGGCGCGTGGCTGACTACCGTGTATGGATTGGATTGGCCTTCGCAGCCCGTTCAGTCAACCGAAAGTCAGATTGCAGAATTGAAGGCAATCTTCAACGATCTTAAGCAAGCAGGAATCAACGCGGTGTTTTTTCAGATTCGCTCTGAAGCCGATGCCATGTACGAGTCACAGAATGAACCCTGGTCACGGTTTTTGACAGGGACCATGGGTGTGCCTCCAAACCCGTACTACGACCCGCTCGCACTGGCTATTGATCTTGCGCACGAACGGGGAATGGAATTGCACGCCTGGATGAACCCTTTTCGGGCCGTGAGTTCGCGGGGCCCTTTTGGATTAAGCTCTACCCACATTACAAATACCCGTCCAGACTGGATCTTGGATGTGAAATACAAAGGCACGGATCCGGACCTAAAAGACGAAGTCGTCTCCATTTTTAATCCTGGGATTCTGGAAACGCATGACTACATCGCAGATGTAGTTCGAGATGTTGTGGTCAGGTACAATGTAGATGGGATTCATTTCGATGACTACTTCTACCCCTATCCG
>JABMOI010000008.1 GCA_013204185.1 bacterium
ACGTCGCACTGGTTGGACACCAGGGCAGTGGTAAGACCATGCTGGCCGAGGCCATGTTGCTTGATACGGGAGCCATTAAAAGAATGGGCTCCATCGAAGAAGGAACTACGGTAAGCGATTACCATCCTAGCGAGCAAGAGCGCGGCATGTCCGTGTTTTCTTCTTTATTGCACGTCGAATACGGCGGAAATAAAATAAATGTGATCGATACCCCTGGGTACCCGGACTTTGTCGGAGAGGTTGCTTCAAGCCTTCATATTGTTGATTCTGCCTTGTTTGTAATCAATGCCACGGATGGTGTTCAGGTTGGAACCGAGTTGGCCTGGCGAGCTGCAGTCAAAGAATCGACTCCATCCATGTTCGTGATTAATCAGCTCGATAAAGCGGGCACAGATTTCCGTGACCTCATCGATCAGATACAGGGTCGGTTTGGTAGGGGGGCCACCGTGGTTCAAATTCCAGTGGGAGATGGCTCGAGGTCAATCATTGACGTGTTGTTGATGGCTCAAATCACGTTCGACGGGAACGGGAAAATGACAGCCAAAGCCATTGACGATGAATTTCGCGAGGAAGCCGAGCGCCTGCACAATGAATTGGTCGAAAACATTGCGGAGAACGACGAAAGCTTGATGGAGCTCTTCTTCGAAAAGGGTTCGCTAACTGAGCAAGAAATGCGCTCAGGGCTTCGTGAAGCCATGATTCGACATCAGCTATTTCCCATCTTCTTGACAAGTGCAACAGAAAATATTGGCATATCCAGACTGATGGAATTCGTGGGGAATGTGTGTCCTACCCCGAATCAAATGCCTGCCGCGAAAACAATGGGTGGAGGAAGTATTAAGCCGGACTCCAATGGCGAACCGGTGGCATTTATCTACCACACCATGGCGGAAGCACACGTAGGGGACTATTCATTCTTTCGTATCCATTCAGGAACGCTTGCACCTGGAATGGACTTATTGAACGCAAATACGGGGGCATCTGAGCGTCTTGGCCAGTTGTACACCATTAATGGTCATGACCGAGATCCCGTAGAAAAGATGTATTCGGGCGATTTAGGAGCGTTGGTAAAGCTTAAAAACACCCATACCAACGATACACTCCATCAGAAAGGCAGCAAGGTGGAGATGGAAAAGATTTCTTTCCCCACACCTTCCTACAAAACAGCCGTTGTTACGGTACGGGAAGGTGAAGAGGATAAATTGGCTCAGGGGCTGCACCAGTTGCATGAGGAAGATCCATCACTGACCATCACCCACGATCAACATTTACACCAGTTGGTGTTGGGCGCCCAGGGTGAAATGCAGCTAGAAATTGCCAAATTCCGTCTTAAAAACCGGTTTGGCGTCGATATAGAATACATCCGCCCCAAAGTAGCCTATCTGGAAACCGTTCAGACTCGATCACGCGCCAAATATCGACACAAAAAACAGACGGGTGGCGCTGGTCAGTATGCTGATATTCATTTGTTAGTCGAGCCGGCAGATATTGATTTCGTTCCCCCAGACGATATCAAGGTTCGAGGTGAGCATACCGAGTTGACCCCGTGGGGTGGTAAAATCCACTTCATTGATGGAATTGTTGGCGGCGTCATTGATATGAGACGTTTCTTCGGGGCCATCCAGAAAGGAGTTCTTGAAGCGTGTGCTACAGGCCCCGTTGCTGGTTATCCGGTAGGAGACGTCCGGGTAGTGGTTACCGATGGTAGCATGCATGCGGTCGATTCTAACGAAGCGGCATTTAAATCTGCGGCTCGCGCCTGTTTCCAGGATGCATTCCGCCAGGCGAATCCCGTCATTTTGGAGCCCATCTATAATGTGGAAGTCCTTGTGACGGACGCCTATACGGGTGATGTGATGGGAGACATGAATACGCGCCGGGCTCGCATTCAGGGAATGGACGCCGAAGGAGTCTTTCAAAAGGTGATCGCACAAATTCCTGAAGCGGAATTATACCGATACTCAACCTCCTTACGATCCATGACGCAGGGTAGAGGACTTTATCGTTCGTCATTTGATCATTACGAGGCTATGCCACGACACGTCCAGGACGAAGTGGTGGCTAAGCACGAAGCAGGCGAAAACAACGATCACTAATATTGCTCAAACGAGCACTTTATGCACCAGACGAAAGGCCAGATTGAAGCGACCATTACGGAGCGCTTGACACGGTTTGAGCGAGAGTTTTTGGGACGAGGTCCAGAAAAAGCACGTTCCACTATCCTAGGGGATCAGATTGTAGTCCGCTTGACTGGCATTTTGAGTCAAGCAGAAAAGAAACTGTGTCTGGAGCCGGCTGGAATCGAATCCCTAAAGATGATGCGCTCCAAGCTTATTGAGCAATCAGGGAAGGAGATTAAAGCCTTGGTTGCAGAAGCTTGTGGAATGTCTTTAATCTCAATGCACACAGATATTAGTACGCGAACGGGGGAGCGCATTTTTGTTTTTACACTGGAGGCAGATCTTGAAGAAAGGCTCCAGTCTTGATCGCACTTCATATTGCAGAAACTTCATGGAACCAGTTTTCTGGAGCTAGGTTTAGGAGCGCGGATCTGGATGAACAGACACCTACATAGTTGCCTTGCGCAACGAGGGGTGGGGGTAAGTCTAGATCTAACTACATAATTAAGGCAACCAGCCACGCACACGACCCGCTTCGCCTGTTCACCGCAGCGTTAAGAGGGTCGGGAGCAAAGAGAAGGTAAGCCAACGTCAACCCTTGGGGTCGAACGTTGGCTTTTTTTTGGCCTTAGCCTAAACACACAATTTGATGACACTATTGCTATGAAAAACAACGTTTTTCCCCGCGTTTTAGGGATGAGTTTCGCCCTGAGCCTCCTGTTTCTTCCGATCTTGGAAGTATCTGCTCAAACGGTAACTCAAACCTCCGCCACCCAGGCCGCTCTCACGCCGGATGCTATCCTGCAAGCACTTATGGATGGAAACGAGCGTTTTAAAGCCGGCAATATGCTTGATCGGGATTTTGTTCAGCAGGTATCAATGACCGGCTCAGGACAGTATCCACACTCGGTCATCCTTAGCTGTATTGACTCACGCGTTCCGCCAGAAATCGTTTTTGATCAAGGGTTAGGAGATGTCTTCTCGCCTCGCATTGCAGGCAACTTTGTGAATACAGACATACTTGGAAGTATGGAGTTTGCTACAGCGGTTGCAGGATCCAAATTGATCATGGTATTGGGCCACACAGAGTGTGGAGCTGTGAAAGGAGCATGCGACAACGTGGAACTGGGTAACCTGACACACACGTTGAGCAACATTGCGCCAGCTGTGTATTCTGTAAATGTGGACGGAGCTCGCAATTCCTCCAACAAAGAATTTGTTGACGCGGTAGCGCACTCCAATGTGGAACTTACAGTGCAGAATATTTTAGAGCGTAGCTCAGTGATCCGCGACTTGGTCGAGCAGGGCAAAGTCAAGGTTGTTGGCGCCATGTACAACGTGAAAACGGGTGAAGTAACACTCGTCAATTAGTCCAATCTGGAAGCTTGACAGCGACGCGTGGCCCCATCTGCCAACCATGTTGGCGGGTGGGGCCACGCGCACGCACGACCCTCATTCCCACAATAATTAGAAAGGCGCGACCCATCTACCCATGGAAAATTTTAGTCTGCTTTCAAACTTAATTTCTCCAGTCATTCTTGCTTTTGTTCTAGGGATCATAGCCTCCTTAGTCCGAAGCGATTTGAGGCTTCCCGGGGCTCTCTACAACGGGTTATCTATTTACTTACTGTTGGCCATTGGAATGAAAGGCGGTGTCGAGCTCAGCAAGACACCGCTTTCTGTTTTTATAGGCCCTGCGATTCTCACCCTGCTATTAGGCATTGTCACACCGATCATAGCATATGCCGTTCTTAGAAAGCTTGGAAAAATAGACCGAGTTAATTCCGCGGCTATAGCTGCTCATTACGGATCAGTATCTGCCGTTACGTTTATCATTGCGGTCTCCTTTGGAACTGCCATGGGTCATCCTCCGGAAGGTTTTATGCCTGCCTTGGTGGCCATTTTGGAAGTCCCAGCCATTGTAGTAGCCCTCATGATTGCCTTTGTAAAAGACAAGCGGGCGGGATCTTGGCAGGCGGGCCTTCACGAGGTGCTTGCCGGAAGGAGCGTCATTTTGCTAGTTGGGGGCCTCATAATTGGCACTCTGATTGGCGCAGAAGGATTTGCTCCGGTAGAGCCCTTCTTTAAGTCCGGCTTTCAGGGCGCTTTAGTTCTTTTCTTGCTAGAACTTGGCATTGTTGCGGCAGGTCGTTTAAAAGATCTCAAAAAGGTAGGACCGTTTTTGATTGCATTTGGGATTCTGCTTCCCATCTTCCACGGAGTGTTAACCGTTTGGCTTTCGCAGTTTATCGGCCTTTCTGTATCGGGTGCAGCCGTTCTCGCCGCCATGGTGTCGAGCGCGTCCTACATTGCCGCTCCGGCCGCGGTTCGAATTGCTTTGCCGGAAGCAAATCCAACCTACTACCTGACCTCTTCGTTGGGAATCACGTTTCCCTTCAATGTGACTATCGGCATTCCTATTTATTACACCTTAGCAGAATACTTGCTGGGATAAGCTTAGCATCAACCACTTCAACACATGCATTAAAGCTATGTCTACAAAATTATTAGTCCCGCTAAAACTTGTGACCATTGTAACAGAACGGATACTAGAAGACCGGTTGTTACGCAAGATCACAGAGCTTGGGGCCAAGGGCTATACGCTCACCCAGGCATCTGGGAAGGGCTCCAGGGGGATTCGTTCCAGTGAATGGGCCGGGCCTGACACTCGCATAGAGTCGTTAGTTAGCGCAGGAGTCGCAGAAGCAATCGTGGAGTATGTAGCGGAATCATTCTTTGAACACTATGCGGTTATTGTCTATGTACAAGATGCGCAGGTTGTTCGGGGCGAGAAATACATATAGAGAGGTGTTCCTTGGCCCGGCCAACGGCCGGGCCAAGGAATGCACACCCAAGAGTCTATTCTGTTTTTCAAGTGTCGCCGTTGACGATGAACCATTTCCATTGACTTCAACGGAGTATGTTCCGGCTGGCACGGCGCTCTCGCTTCCCGTGGCCTTGAGGTCCCACTCAACGACATTGAAGCCGATGTGGCTGTTCGCTGTTCTAGAGAATACGACCGTTCCAATAGCGTCCTTAATGTTCAGCATCACGCTCGTTGGAGAGCTCGTGTAAAAGAGAAGCTTCGCTGACCCATTGGTAAAACGGAATCCTGACGGGCGCCGGACAGATTCGGGCTGATCTAAGTAGAGCGACATCTGACCCGAACCGGCTACATCCTGTAGTGGCCTCACATCCATGGCATAGACCCCTCTGCCGTGTGTCGATGCCACAAGGATATCCTCAGTCGGGTGAAGCGCGAGATCGCTCACAAACGTGGATGGAAGATCCGCTGCCAGTGTGCTCCACGTCTCGCCGCCATCAAGCGTCACGTACACGCCAACGTCGGTTCCTACGTAAAGCACATCGGCATTCTTTGAATCCTGCGTGACCACGTTAATAGGCCCTGTGGGAATG
>JABMOI010000080.1 GCA_013204185.1 bacterium
CCATTCTCCATCAGCGCAAAACCCATATGCCGATATCTCAGCCACGAAATAATCCAGACGATGGGTAGTAGGACTGCGCTCCAATAAGCGGCGGGGAAAATGGATGGGAAGAACCCATAAAGGGCCAAGAGCAGGACCCCAAACACAAATGAATACCGAAGCCCAAACCGACGTATCGTGATGGGAGACACAGACTTCCAGTGACTAGGTAGCTGCATACTCCCAACTTTGCTCAAGAAATGGTCGATTTCTTGCTGATTGGCTAGGGGAGCCGCCACCTGAAATCCGCTATCCTTCACATCGATTCCAAGCGTTTGTAGTTCAAGCCGGGAATAGCCAAAGAAGAGGCTGAAGGGATTGGTTCGAATAATAAACGATTGGATTTTTCTGAACGGGATGGTGCCTTCGGCCAAGGTCAACAATCCTTGCTTGCGATGAAGTTTTGAATCCCGGATGGACACCGAAAAGTGGTACACTTTGTTTATGGTCACCAACACGCCCGTGGCCCAGCCTAAAAACACGGCTAGTAGGGCCCCTAGCAATGCCGCAGTCCAAGGAGAAGCCTGAATGGTCTCGTTCCACTCTTCGAGTGGCCCGCGCAAAAGCCAATCCATGAACACGGTTGGGTCTGGATCGAAATACTGAATGAGGGAGAACATCCCCGCGATATACAACAGCGAAAAATGAAACGCTCCCGCCATCAAAACTCGCTTGAAGCCCATTTGAAATAGAGGCTGTTCCGACTCCTGAACGCCTGACGTGTCTTGATCTAAGGTGGCAGCATGCGCGGCCTCCCGTTTCAACGCCCCAATGTCCGCCTGTCCTTCCCTACTCAGATCTTCTTGGATCTGGCGAATACCCTCGCGAATCTCACGCGCCTCATCCACCGAAACATACTCCAAGACGCCTTCCGCTTTTGAGCTACCAGCCGTGTATATGGCCACTTTGGCAGTCCTGAGGATTCGTTGCAAAGGCCCCTGCTCTACCTCAATATTCTGGATGCGATCAATCGGTATGTTTCGCTTTCGCCTCGTTACCACGCCCGAATGAATGATTAACTCGGTGGGCGTTATCCAGTACCGAAACCGAAGGTAGTAGACCGCGATCCACGGCAAGAGGAACGCCGCGTAGACAACGGCAATAAAGAGGTTGAACCACGCTGTTGAATCGGTTTCTCTAAAAACTGGGAGTAAAATGAACACCAATCCCGGCAGGCTCACAATAAATCGTTGAACCAGCGTAAGGGGATGAAGGCGTCTGGCTTCGCTAGAGGGCTTCATCCGTAATGACTTTTTTCATTTCATCGCGAAGACGTTCTGCTTCCTCGATGGCCAAACCAGGCAGAATCACTTCAGAGCTACGCGTGCCCGCTGTGTGGATTATCAGTTTGCCGAGGTCATATTCCCGCTCAAAGATGTCTTGAGAAACGTCGAGGTGCTGGATGCGGCAAAGCGGCACGATCGTAAAGACTCGGTTGAACACGCCGCGGACAAGTACGAGTTCGTCGGGTCGGAGCGCGTACCGCCAGGTCGAATATCTAAGTTGGGTTATCCAAAACCCAAAGGAAAGCCCGGCGGTGAGTAGGATGGCCGGTATGACGCCAAAGGGAAGGAATTTCTCAGTGTCGAAGAAGTTGAGGACATCATAAACGAGGGCCGCCACAACGAATACCGTTAGCCACGCACCTGTTTTCAACCGCCAAACCTTCACAATTTTGGGTTGCAGCGTTTCTAGGTTTTGAAATGTAGCCGAGTCGGAATGTGAATGCATGTCGATGCATGGGTGGTAAAAATGAAGAGCCGGCCGCGAAGCGGCCGGCTCTTCAGCACGCATTAACGGTTAAATAGTTCAGTCTGCCTGTACTTTGTACACGACAGCAGCAAGCGCCCCACCAGCAAAGGGACCAACCAGATAGATCCAAACATTGCCAAAGCCGCCATCGCCCATCATCGTATCAACAAAAGCAGATCCGACGGCTACAGCAGGGTTAAAGGCACCGCCTGAGATTTCACCCACAGCGAACGCGCCAACCATCACCGTAAAACCAATGGCGAGGCCGTAGTACGAGTTGCCTTTCGTTTTGTCGCTAATTGTAGTCTGCAGGACGACCAAGGCCAATGCAAAAGTAAACAAGGCTTCTGCCAATAGGGCCATACTCACATCTACACCTGAGCCGGGTGCCATCGAGAAGGTATTGCCGCCCGTGAGGTGTAAGGTCGCAAAGGCAGCCAGTAGCGCCCCAAGGAGCTGCGCACCCATGTACTTCACTGCGCCCGCCATTTCAATTTTGCCCCGCATAAAGACCGCCAAGGTCACAGCCGGATTGTAATGCGCCCCAGAAATGTGGCTACCCATGTACACCATAACCATATAGGCGGCTCCAATAGCCAAACCCGCCAGTGGTGTACCGTTTGAAACGACCAAGCCAATAGTCAAAACTAGAAAAAACGTGCCGATGAGCTCGGTCAGAAGTTTGTTCATTACACACCTCGAAATGATTGGTTGAAATCGCAATATAGATGAAGGAGCGCGAACTACGATCTCAATTCAAGAATCAAATCAGAATAAGATCGCTCGATAAGATCCTTGGGTTGAACACCAAACAATTCCATGAACTGAGTGCACTGCTCCAGCAATCGTTCCTCAGAAAAAGAGCCATCCATGTCTATGGCCTCTATTTCCACGAACGTGCCAAGCGCTTCGACTCGGTCCAAGTGAATCTTAACGTTGCCGTCGTACCAAATCTCTCTTCGTTTATCGACAACAACTTTCACGCCGTTAGACGCAGTGAGAAGCCCTTTCAGCACCGGATCTGGTTGACGAACCAGCAAGACATCCGATCGTTTGGGACCTGCCTGATCGCTTCGATTGTAATAAATCAGGCTGTTTTCAATGTTACCCTCTCGCAGCTTCAACCGGCCAGACGAAACATTGAAGTAGGTATCGATTTGATGGTCCTCACCCGCAAACCGTGCTCCGCGCGAGGTCAAAACCTTTCGGATTGCCTCGTGCTGCTCCGAGGATGCTTTAATCTCAATGTTTAAGCGAACGCCGCTATCGCTGCCCTCTTGCCGATTTTCATCCGGCATGGCTTACAACCGTGACTTTTCTTCCTTGATCACGGCGCGGATGAAGTCCGTATTTCTCCAATACGACAGTTTTCTGCCGTTTAGAAACAAGGTTGGAGTAGAACCTAGCTGGGTTTCTTGGCCCATTAATAGGTCGGAGAGAACGCGGGCGCGTACATCGTCACGAACCATACAAGCGGCAAAGTCCTGAGTACTCCAGCCTAACTCTTCTGCGCTTTGCATGAGGAGTTGGTTTGAAAGAACCGCCTGATCTTTGAAGATGGCATCGTGATAGCCCCAGAAATCGCCAAACTCCGTAGCACACACACCAGCCATGGCTGCAGGCCCGGCCATTGCGTGGAGCTGAGCTTGCATGGACGTGTTGTAGTTGCTGTCAAGCGGGTAGTTCATAAAGACCAATTTGACATCGTCTTGGAATTCAAATAGCGCTGGACGCAGGTGAAACGCAGACTCGCGGCATGCTGGGCACTGGAAATCAGCGAACTCAACGATCGTGATATCGGCTTCCTCATTACCCCATACCGCAGCATCCTCATTCGTGTTAACGGTGATGGCCTGCTGTCTGAAATGTGCTGCGACGGCGGCGTCCAGGTCAAAACCCGTTGTGCCGGTCAAATCACGGTGGTGATTTAGCGCGCCAGCAAACCCAATACCAAAGACCAAGGCTCCTACGATGCCCACTTTAACGATCTGTGGCGAGAAGCCTAAGCCTTCAACATTGCCCTTCAAACCCGCAATGTAATCGGAAAAGAATGAACCCCATTTGGCAGGACCGTATCCCAAACCAAGCCCCAAGGCAATGGCAGTTCCAAAGTTGGCAACGTACATGCCCACGCAAACAATGCACAGAACGCCTAGCGAATACAGGTGATACGCTTTAACAAACGTAAATAGCACGGCAAACAAGCCTAGGATGAATGAGGCCGCAACGAAAGGAGCGCTCCCCGACTTGTTTTGAGATGTCACGCCGAACAATGCAGACAAACCGGCGAAGGCATAAAAAAGAAAGCCCCACCATGCTACGGGCACGCCGAACATTTTGGCATAACTAGAGGCATTGGCCACATCGCAGTTTATGAAGTCGTTCAGCGAACAACCACTCGCTTCAACCAATCCCTGACTTTCGATATTGAAAGTTAGCGTCGTAGCGTAAAAAGCCAAAGCAGCACCGAACGCTGCAAAACCAACGGCTGCCCACAAGGCGATCCGATTGTAATCCGGTTGGTTGGTACGTTTTGCGCGTAGTTTGCGACGATTTTCTTTTGCCATGATGGTCTACTTACGAGTGAACAAAAACAAGAATAAAAGTGATTTAGCCCTAGATCAGCTTCAGGCCGTCAGCGAGAAGGATTGGACTTAGTTTTTACCGAACGCCGCATAAAGGCTGCGGATTCCGGACAAAGGCAGCGAAATTCTTCGGAAGCCCGAATATCTGCTGGTGCCTCTTCTCTAGAGATCGGTTCAAACCCCAATCGAACAAAAAATGATTCGGCCGTTTCTGTGAGGAGGTAAACATCTTGAGCAGAAGCCTGGACTATTTCCACGATACTCTTGCTGTTTGAATAGTGGCCGGTTCTGTAGCTGCGGTCCACATCACAATGAGCGATTCGCCATCAACCTCCATCCGAGGATAGCCGGAGCTTCTACCTTCTGAGATAGGAGCCACTTGGATGGGCTCGCTCACAGCACCGCCTTGACTAATCGTTTTTAAAAGCAATCCGTTGGTCGTTGAACCAGACCCTTCAATCCAGAGCACGGCGGCTTCCGACGCAGTACGCATCCGAGATGCCACGCGGCCAACCGGATGCCCAAGATCCAGTCTGATGGGCTCACCAAAGGCAAACCCTCCGTCTTCTGAAAGCGAGGCGTTTATTCTGGCCTCCCCTCCTGCCGCAGTAAACCAAGAGGCCACGAAGCGGCGACCGTTCGCATGAACCGATGGGCCATTTACAGGACACGCATTGATCTGCCAATGGTCTTCGGAGACCGTGACGGGCGCGCTCCATGAACCGTTTTGCCAAAACACGGCTTGAATATCTCGCACTTCGTCGGGCGTTCTTCCGCGATAAAGAGCCACGATTCGGCCATCTCCAATGGTAGTCAGTGTGGTTGGGCAACAGTCGCACGTACGGGTGTCAAGGATGGTTTCAGGTCCCAACGCTCCATCAAACCCAACGGTTCGGCTGTTTAATGCCATGGCCTTCTCTGGACTCGCGTAGCCCTTTCCGTCTAGCCATACGGCCATAAACCCGTCTTGAAGCGCAATCACGCTTGCAAAACCATGTTCGGACTCAGAGCGATCCGCGTGCAGCCACTCTGCGGTTGTCCAGGTCTTTCCAGCGTCATTAGACACCGAATAACGCACGCCATAGGCATACTTGCCGCCACCCAGCCGCTCGAGCCAATGCGCCATCATGTGGCCATTTGAAGCCACGGTTAGCGAGGGCGCATCCGCCCAGTTCACAAACCAATTCGACCCCGATGCTACTTCAGTGGCGGGAGTCCATGCATCTCCTTGAAGGGAGGACATCATTAAATACGCCTTGTCGTCTCGGCGCTCGACCCAAGACGAGTAAACCGTGCCAGTGGGGCTCGTTGTTAAATGAGGCTCCCCTGCAATGCCGTTCGTGGGAAACGGAATGGGCGTTATGGTTGGCGAATCTGGATGGGCGTGGTTCGTTCTAAACGCGCTAAAAAGGGCAAGAACGCACACGCAGAAAAGCCCTGCCTTGACCATTTTCATCGGCCATATCCTCGATCAATGGCCGCCATAATGTCTGGTGGAGTCCATCCTGGCGGCTTCATCCACTTGCCGTCTTCCCGGCGGTAGCTACCCTCGCTAAACTTGCGCAGGTTCGATTCGTCGACTTCTTCAAGCAGCGGCTCGTCATCAATACCAAACGCTATGAGAGTACCCATGGTGACCACTGAAATATCCGCGCAGCCATCCGCCACTTCCTGCAGGTTCACTTCCGCTCCTGGCGAAAACACAAGTTCGGATTCCTCGAGGTCATGGCCCCCAATTTGAACCCTAACCCCAAGCGCCTCAACAGTTTCCAGCGCTTCCTCCAAGATCAGTTTCGCGCGCAATATCCTCGTTTTTTCATCCGGAATCGTGGCTATTTCAGGCGTGTCTTGACCCACTTTCTGCATGAAAGTTTTGATGCGATTGTAATGTGCTGTTGGCATGTACGATGGATTTAGAGTGCGTTAATCATTGGAAAGAAAACTAGCTGGAATTGGCCACAATTGCGACCACCAGTTGTGCACAAAATGACGAGTGGCAGCTCGGGGCCCTTTCCCAGCCTGCGCGCGACCAGTGCCCGCCGCAATTGGGCGCCTGCTTTTAAGCCCTCCCAAGCGGCCCGTTAATGGAGCCTGGCCAAATGCGCATCATCCCAAAAACCACTCTCACAGCAATCCAAATAGAGGTCACAATCCAAATTGCCATCAAGCTCAATCCAGCAAAATATGACCAAGCATAAAGCAGAGTGACCCCAATGAGGGTTGCCGTGGTCGTGGCATTGCGCAAGAATTTAAAATCGGCGGTGCCCCAATGAACCCCATCCGTTCCAAAAGCCAGCGCGTTAACGGGCTGCATGATTAGGGCAATGAGCCACGGCCCAGCGAAGGCATATCGGGCCGCTTCAGGAACGAATAGGACGGCAAACGCCCCTCGTCCAAACCACATTACAATCATAAGGGCCACTCCTAAGCCAAAGGACCATTGCATGATGGTCTTGGCAACTTGGCGGGCCAAAGCAATTCGATCTGTGCCCAGGAAATACCCAACCAAGCTTTGCCCCGCCACGGCAAACGAATCCAAAAAGAGCGCCGTAAAAATCCAAAACTGACGAATGGCTTGATGAACGGCGCCGGACTCTGCGCCCAAACGCGTGGCTTCGCGTGTCCCCACGACCAAAAAGAGGGTGAGCATGCCCGTTCGAATAAAAAGATCACCACCTGCCCTAAACAAATGAAGGACCCGCGGGACGTCCCAGGTCCATACCACGGCCAATGAGCGGTGGAGCACAGCGACGGTGGCAATGGCTCCAACCCACTGCGAAATACTAGTTGCTGCGGCTGCTCCTTCAATTCCAAAGGCTGGTATGGGCCCAAAACCAAAGATCAAGAGGGCATCAAGCGCCACATTCAGCGCATTTACACCCAAGGCAATCCAGAACGGGACCATCATGTGCTGTACGCCCCGAAGCGCGCCAAATCCTGCGATGGTAATCAGAATGGCGGGCGCTCCGAACCAGCGAATGTTGATGTAAGAAACCGCGGCTTCCTGAACCCCGCCGCTCGCCCCAAGAAGAGAAGCAATGCTTGGCGTAAGGGGCCACAAAAGGAGCGCAGCGACCAAACCAAGGGAGCCCGCCACCAATACAGCCAGACCTGAAATCTGGCTCCTAAGCAAGGTATCGCCCTTTCCATGCGCTTTTGCGACATCTGTTTGGGTGGCAATCCCGAGGAAGTTGAAGATCCAAAAGATGGAGGACAGCACCATGGTCCCGACGCCCAACGCTGCAAGCTCCGGAGCTCCTAGCCTGGCAACAAAGGCGGTATCCACAAGCCCGGTTAGCGGCTCGGCCACCAAAGAAAACAGAACCGGAATGGTTAGGCGTAGAAGCGTGCGGTGCGGCTTGGACTCAAACGCGTGCTCGCTGGGCGGGTTGGGTGCGCTCAATGAAGTGATTTAGGTTTAAGGCAATTAAGCTCGCCGAATATACACTTAGTTTAGACGCCCCTCTAAAAACTGAATGGCCCGGTGGGCTACTGGCATCGTGTTTTCTGGCCCAAGAGCCTCCCCTACAATCACGTGGTTGTTCACGTCGAGGGCGCGAAGCACCACCATGGTGTCCACCAAGGCCGGA
>JABMOI010000081.1 GCA_013204185.1 bacterium
GCGTTCTCTTTCTGCCTGCTGGGCTGCCATTGCCGCCGCCACTTCTTCCTCGGTCAAGGCTTCGGGATGAAACAGAGTGGCTGCCGCGCCCGGCTGATTCTCATTTCCAGGTGTGCTTAAAACCGGACCGTCTGCAGGGGTTGGCACGGCCGGCTCGTTGGCTCGCTTGGGTAGCCGCCTAAAAATGGGCATGACCACCAGCCAACGGTTCGCCAATTGATCAAACGTGACAACGGTGTCTCCGTTGTTTGTCTCCTCGCACGCTCCGCCAAAACCTTTGAAAAAGTTATTGTTGCCCACCGGGCCGTACAACGCGCGGCCTGTTTCACCATACTTGGCTCCTTTTTTGGTGAAAATAGCCGTTCGAGTGTTCACTGTCTGGATAATATGGTCCGGCCCCACAGCCAGTGAATTGTCCGACGGATTTCGCTGCTGGCTAGTCCCTTGCGGACCTTCAAACCCAACTCCAATTCCATCAAAAGAGGCTACTATGTCGATTCCAGCACGTTGTCCGTCCTGCAACTGAAGGTTTGAATGAGCAGCGGGTGGCTGTTTTTCTCCACACCCAGCAATGAAAACACTCGCGATTAAGACCAGTGGAAAAAGCGCTTTGCTCATGTTCATGCAATTGGGAATTGAAGTTCAGACCCTCCAACGAAAGCCGGTGGGTGGACGCCAATATCGTAAGTAACCGGTAAAAAAGCGTGGCCCGGATCGCCTCTTGGCGATCCGGGCCACAAATCAATCAATTTTAACTAACCCTGCCCTGAGAATAAGCTCAGAAGCTAGGCAAGACTAATAATTGATGGCGCGATCCATTGTCTTAGCCTGAGCAACCCAATCAGCTACTTTAGCTTCCGTAGGAAGTGCGCGAACTAGGTTCTTTGCTGCGTTTACTTCAACCATTTTGGCGTGCAAGTTGGCGGCATTTCGTCCTGCAAGTTCTGGAACGGTGTCTACTCCTGAATGCTCGAGTAGGTCGGCGTATTCCTCGCCAATACCTTTCACGCGAGCTAAATCAGCCCTGTTGATCCATCCTAGAATCAGTTTCTCAGAGATACCTGTTTTTTCAGCAAGTGCTGAACGGCCTTTTTTCTCGCCACCTTCTTTGAGCAGCGCTGCCTGAGACTCAACTCCAGCTTCCTTCAATTTGGCCGCATATGTTGCGCCAATTCCTTCGATGTCTACTAATTTTGCCATGGAAATCCTTCCTGTTTATCGTGTTGATACGTCATTAAACGCAATGATATGTCAAGAAGATCAGGTCTCGGCAGTTAAAAATCCTGTGAAACCAACCTCAAAGGCACGCTATGCACGGAATTCAAATTTATTGACGGACTAGGCCTTCAACCAGGCTAATACATGGCTTCGGCAATTCCGTTTGAATCGATCTGCCATGGTGTCCACAGAACCGTCAGGTCCGACAGGGTAATGTCGCTCTTCCGGGGTCTTACAACGATTTCCTCAAAGGGTCCTACCGCTGCAAATTGGGTGGATAGGGCAGCTGCGTCCTGATCAAATTGGGCTTCCAAATCGGCCATTTTTTGCCTCGATGCAGCCACATCTTGTTCAGCCCTAGCAATATCGCCACGCTCTTTGAATGCACCGCCCGCTCGGTTCATGGTCGAAGCAGCTCGTTGCATAGAGCCCACACTCATGGTTTTTCGACCCAGTAAGGCTCCCAGCAAGGTCGAGCCAACGGAAACAGCCGTAGACAACTTACTTCGTTCATATTGTGACTCTTCTCGATCCACTCTGACTTCGGCTTTTCGTATCTGCTCATTGAGCGCAGCGAGTTTCGGAGCATACTTATCTCTGAGCTTAGACAGCGCCAGGTCTCTAGCCTCTCTATTTGCTTGCTCAACTCTTACTCGGAACGCACCATCGGCTTCTCCAGGCGTTGAAATCAGCTTCAAAGCCGAATCGTACTGCAGCGTAAGAGCCTGATTTTGATAGACATAACTCAACAACATTTTTGACCAGAGATCATAGTTTTTCGCATTTGAAGCGCTTGTTGTGAGCTGCCCAAACGCTCCAGATGCCTCAGACATCGGCTCGGTTTCGGGCAAATCGCCTTGCACGACGGTGGCCTCCTCCCATACATCGTCGGTCTTGGACTCAGGAAAACGAGTCAAGTAGGCAAACGTAATCCAATCGTCCACTTTGGCTTTCGCACTCACGAAATGAAGCCCCGCCGTGGCGCCTAAGAGCGGCCTGTAAATCTTGCGCGAACCCGATCGAAGGCTCGTGTTTGACCCCACAAGCAATTGCCTTACACCAGATGGTAAGACGGGAGCATCAGCAGTGTCTTTCGCGCTAGGAGCCTCGGGAGAAGTACCCTGTGAGATGGGAGTGACCTGTTCGGCCCGGCCGCTCGCACTCGGTGCATGGCTGAGAGCGCCAAGCTTAATGGGGTCCATCAGGGCCGCAATGTGGTCTTTTGTTAGAGGGCCTCTCAAATAGGACAGAACCCAGCGCGTTTCAAACAACACGGGCGCGTCGTCATGCACGTTGTTCATCAGAAAAACCCGTTTTCCTAGTCCCGATAAGGCCACGTCGATCTCAGCCCTTGAAAACGATTGCCCGGCGGCCGCAGAGGCGCCTTCAAGGCCGTCCAGCACCCGCATTTTGTCCCGCTCGGTCTGCAGCCTGCCAATAAACCACGTCCCGGTGTTACCCAAGCCCTTGTAGTCCAAATCGACCGGATTCTGAGTCGCCAAAATGCATCCCAGTCCAAAGGCTCGAGCTTGTTTTAGCAAGGTGAGCATGGGAGCTTTAGACGGTGGGTTCGCAGAAGGCGGGAAATAGCCAAATATCTCGTCCATATACAGCAAAGCGCGCAAACTTGACGTGCCAGACTGCTGCCTCATCCAAGAAATCATTTCGTTAAGCACCAACGTCACAAAAAACATGCGTTCGGCTTCGCCCAAATGAGAAATGGACAGGATTGATATTTTGGGCTTGCCGCTCGGTGTGTGCAATAGCGAAGCAATGTCGAGCGGCTCCCCTTCCATCCATGCCGCGAAGGAAGGCGAAGCCAGCACATTGTTCAGCCTCATGGCTAGCGCGTTTCGATCCGATGATGGATAAAACGTCTCGACGTCAAATACGCCAAGCGACTCAAAGGGTGGGTTCATGATGGCCCGAATCAAATCGGCCAACTCCAAACTACTTCCTTTTTGCCACGCATGGTCCAGAATGTTTGAAAGCAAAATGTGCTCACGGCTCTGCACGGGATCCGCCTCAATACCCAAAAGGGCGAGCAGGCCCGATACGGCGGACATAATTCGGTCTCTAAGCGCATCTGCATCACTCAAAACCTCGGCGGAAGGCGCAGCAAAAGACTTTAACAGCGTAATTTGGAGCCCCGCAGAACTTCCTGGGGTATAAATAGACACGTCTGCCGCGCCGCGAAGACGTTCTATTCGAGATGCATCTTGGCCCCAAGAGGCCAATCCTTCCCGCCACATGGTAGCGGTCTTGGAAGCAAACTCATCTGGCGTTTGTCCCTTCCGAAGCGCTTCGCTTTCATCAATCCACGGACGAAAATCGGAAGCGGAAAGCGATGGGAACGTGAGCATCAGGTTTCCAATGTCCCCTTTTGGATCGATCACGATGGCTGGAATTCCGTCAATCGCCGCTTCCTCCAGGATACCAATACAAAGTCCTGTTTTCCCGGAGCCGGTCATACCAACGCAAAGTGCATGCGTGGTCAGGTCTTTGGCATCGTAAAGAAGCAATTCCCGATCTGCATCACCTCGTTTTGAGTCTATCGTCTTTCCGAGGTAGAATGCTCCCAACTTTTCAAAATCACTCATGCCAGCGCCACTATTATCTAAGTTTTTAGACCCTATTTCAATGCCTAACATTAGGTCGTACGTAAAACGGGATCAAGTCTTTCATCAAAAAGCTTAAAATAGTTTACATTTAGTTGCCTTGGACACGCTTTGCTTTGCAAAAATACTGTTTCACCAAACAACCTGACCATGCCGCTGATTGAATTTCCACAAGAGGAATTGGAAGAAATAACCGCTGCTTTGCAAACCTATTTTGACGAAGAAGCAGGGTACGAAATGGGCCGATTCGAGGCCGAGCATTTACTCGAGTTTATCTCCGAAAAAATAGGTAAGCGGTTTTACAATCGCGGCGTGTTGGATTCCCAGGCGCTACTAGAAAAGCGTATGGAGTCTATCACCGAAGCGTTGGTTGAACTTGAGAAAGCGTGATATTGGCCCCTACCAACCCCCGTCCCACCCACTACTGAGAGTTTACTGTCATGAAAAAAGCGCTCCGATACCTTGGAATAGGGTTCGTCTCTCTGATTGCCTTGTTCATCCTTGCCCTCTTCGTACTTATGGTTCGAGGGAGCTCGGTTATTTCAGAAGCTCCACCCGTTTCGCACTCAGGACCCGACGCCCTACAGGATTCTATGTTGGTGGCCCGAGGACAGATACTTGTCCAAACTACGAGTGGTTGCCAGCGGTGTCACGGGCAAAATTTGGCTGGACAGCAAATGGGTGAACCGGATGCCTTTGGTCTGTTTGTCGCGTCCAATTTGACCGCGGGCTTGGGAGGCGTTGGATCTATTTTGGATGATGCAGGATGGGAAAAAGCCATTCGTCATGGGATAGGAGCGGATGGCCGTGTATTGGTTGGAATGCCATCCGAATATTTCCATGCGTATAGCGACGAGGATCTAGCCGCACTTATTGCCTACCTCAAACAACTTCCGCCGGTGGACAACGAACTTCCCAAGACACAACCTGGCTGGCTGGCCAAAGTATTTTTGGGCGTCGGTCTATACACACCCCCAGCTGTTGCCCTAGATCCTGAGGCGCCACATGCGGCTGCAACGCCTGACCATGGCTCACTCGATTATGGGAGTTATTTGGTTAGCGTTGCTGCCTGTTCGGAGTGCCATGGCGCCCAGCTAAAAGGCCCTGAATTTGAAGGTCCGCCCCCGGGCCCGGACCTGACCCGGACTGGAAACCTCGGTGCGTGGATGGAATCAGATTTCATCCATGCCATCCGAACGGGATCGACTCCAGACGAACGCATCTTAGATCCTAACATGATGCCGTGGCCCTATTTTTCTCAGATGAACGATTCCCAGCTTTCAGCTATTTGGTCGTATTTGAGCAGTCTCGAATAATCCTAATTTGAATCCTAATTCCGATGCCCCACATGACTAAATCCACCTCCAGTGTCCAGAGCCTTCCGATCGTACTGTTCCTTGTAGCTCTGCTTTTTTGTCCAACAGACAGCTTTGCTCAACTCAACGAAAGGAAGCTAGACACGTTCGTCGAGTCCGTAATGAAGCAGTTTGAAGTCCCGGGAGTAAGTGTATCGATTGTCAAGGATGGGCAATCCGTGTTGGCAAAGGGATACGGTACGAAAAGCATTGAAACGGGCGAACCAGTCGACAGACACACCCTGTTTGGTATCGCCAGTAATACCAAAGCTTTTACCGCGACGGCCTTAGGAATTCTACAGGAAGAGGGGAAATTGGAATGGGACAATCCGGTAATCGACTATCTCCCATCATTCCGAATGTCTGATCCATACGTGACAGCCGAAATGACGGTTAGAGACTTGCTCGTTCATAGGAGCGGACTAGGGCTCGGCGCCGGGGATCTAATGTGGTGGCCCCCATCCGATTACGATCGAAAGGCAATTGTTCACCGACTGCGTTTCGTTCCACTTAAAACCAGTTTCAGATCGGCTTACGCTTACGACAACGTGCTGTATTCCGTAGCTGGCGAAGTCATAGAAGCCTTAAGTGGCCAAACGTGGGAAGAATTTGTCCAGACTCGCATTCTGGACCGACTTGGAATGACGGAAAGCAACGTCCTGCACTCCGCCGCGGGTCACGGCGCCAATGTGGCAGCGCCTCACGCTCCCGTAAACGGCACGTTGAAACAGATCGCTCCGTTTGCATCCGACAACACCAATCCTGCCGGAGGCATTAATGCCAATGCCATCGATATAGCAAAATGGATGACCGTGCAGCTGGACTCTGGCCGAGTTGCCGTGGGCGATCGGCTATTTTCTCGGGCGACCACGAAAGAACTCTGGACTATTGTAACCCCAAAACCCATATCAGAGCCACCTGATTACCTCAAGGCGACCCGCACCAATTTTTTCGGCTATGGATTGGGCTTCAACGTGCAAGACTATCGCGGCATTAAAATGGTTACCCATACGGGCGGTCTACCGGGGTATGTATCTCGAATCGCCATGATTCCCGAACTCAAGCTCGGCGTAGCGGTGTTCACGAATCAAGAATCCGGCGATGCCTTTAATGCCATTGTTAACCACATTTTGGACCTGTATCTCGGAGCGTCGGATACCGACTGGTTAGCTGCTTATGCCCTCGCGGCGGCGAACAATGCGGCTTCCGCAGCTCGGATCGAAGCGGAATCGGTGAGCGCAAGAAACGCAGACTCGGTTCCTTCTCTCATGCCCTCAGGCTATGCAGGGACGTATCGCGACGCGTGGTATGGAGACGTAGATGTGCAATTTCAGGATGGGCAGCTACGAATGATGTTTTCTCACACCCCTTCGCTCGTCGGAACGTTGGAGCATTGGCAGTACGACACGTTCCTGGTCCGATGGGATGATAGGGAACTGCGAGCAGACGCCTTCGTGACCTTTTCCCTAGGTACTGACGGTAAAGTTGAACTCGCTAAAATGGCCGCTGCCTCGCCCCTAGTGGACTTTTCGTTCGACTTTGAGGATCTAGTTTTGAAGCCCGTTAGATAAGTCTAGCTTAACTAGTTGGCCCAACGGAGTAGTCTACGAAGTCCCAGTGACGGGTTACTTTGCCGTTCCGTACTTCAACAACGAAGACGGCCGGCTGGTTATATTTCGAGCCGTCTCCTGTTGTATAACGAACGTGCCCCATAATTACTTTGTGGTGGTTCGAAACGAACTGCGTTTCGATGTCAAAGCCAAAGTCTTGAATGTTTTGAAATACTTTTCTCCGATTTGCAATCAACTGGTCAGGACTGTGGATTGGATTCCCCCAGCTAGGACCATAGGCTGAAGCCGTGGGGTCCTGAAATGTAATGGATGTGTCCATGAGCGAAGCTTGCGTTTCAAAATTTTCGTCGAGGTAGGCCTCTATGTAGGTGTCTGCCACGCTAGACGTCGATTTCATGGTCTCATCAAAACCATTCCCCATTCCAAAAGACTGAATGTATTCGCCAAAATCCATACGGCTTTGAACCTTTCCGTTTACCACCTGATGAATGGTGACGAAAGGGATTTCCACCCATGCATCTGATCCTTCAAATTTAGCATGGTACGTTCCGCGGTGAAGCGCATAGGTTCCCGCGTAGAAAGAGACATCTGGAGCGAATCGAATGGCTTTAAGCCCCCAACCGCGTTGGAGATTGGTAATGTCTTGAGCACCTCGAATAATTCCCTTAGCTACCTCCCCATCGAAAACCTCGCCGGTAGGATCCCAAAACGTAGCATCCGCGACGTAAAGCTGTTCAAGCGATGCGTAATTCATCTCAGAATCTAATTGGAGATACTTCAGCGAGATGGCTTTCGTTGATTGTCCATTCCCTGAGCCCACACCATTATCCTGAGCTCTTGCACTGGTCACCAGAATCAAAGTAAAACAGCAAATAAGGCCGTTTACGATCAGTTTTTTACGAAAAGACATCTTCTAAATTTGTTGGAGTGTGTGTTTTATGATTGAATGCAAAAATCCATCATTCAGACATAACGTGCGTTTCCATTTTGATCGAATGGACAAATGCAGACCGTGAACGGGGTGGATCCCAAACAAAATACTGGAGTAGACCTATCGCAATTGCCCACTTAAACCCAGAATTATTTCTATGAAGCGATTTTACATTTCGATTACTGCTCTCTGCATGCTGGCACTCGTGTTTGTGCCGGGCGTAGCCTCAGCTCAGGACACATCTACTGCCGTTAAAGACGGTGGTGTTTTTGTCAAAGGATGGACAGGCCAGATTGATGCCAATGAAACCAAAAATGGACAGAAACTAGAAGGATCCCGTCTCTCTGAGAAAGATGGTGTTCTTCACGTGACCACTGGCCCTTCCGTTTCTTACTGGCAATCAGACGAAAAGGCAGACGGTAGCTACATGGTTATGGCTACATTTACTGAGCCAAAATTCAAAAACTTGAGCGGCCACTCACATCCGTATGGTTTGTTCATTGGCGGCAACGATATGGGTACTGAAAAGCAGTCCCTTCTGTATTGCATGGCGTATGGTAGCGGGAAGTTTCTTGTTCGTGGCTTCGGCCCAGAGTCATTCAAAATGAATGGCGACCGCCAAGAAGATCATGAAGCAGTAAATAAAGCTGCCGCCGACGGCGAGTCAATTTCTCAAGAAATTACGATCTCCGTTACGAGCGACACCGTTAGCTGCACGATCAACGGCACTGTCGTAGCATCATATGCGAAATCCGAAGTGGTTGGAGCTGGCAAGCTCAAGTCAACCAACGGCGCATATGGAATTCGCTTCGGCCACAATGTCGAAGGCACAGTCAAAGGTTTCCACATGATGAAGTAGGTCTTACCTACCTATCTGCGTGAAACTAGGCGGGGCCGGCTTCCAATGGAAGCCGGCCCCGCTTTCTTTTTGACCAATCTCTAATTGGCAGAACTGTGTTGAATAATCTCAGGATACTTCTGCAAAATCCCCTCTTCAATCATAAGGGCTTCGATGTCGTCAATTTCCATGGGAAGGAAATCCGAGACGATCTCAGCATGGTCCTTATGGATGATTATGAGGTCTTCCATGCGGATGTAGATATTCTCTTCTGGAACGCGGAGCGCCGGCTCAATGGTAAAGACCATCCCTTCGCGCAGGGGTCCATCAAACGTCCCGACATCGTGCGTTGCCATACCAACGCCATGACCGAGACGGCCACTTCCTGGGCTATTCGCGCCCCGTTCGTAAGATTCTACAAATTGCTCCGCTGCAGCTCTGTGGTTGGCCTTGTTAAAGGTCCACTGAGCGAGCGTTTCGCGCATGGCGGCGGCCGCTTCTTTTTTGATTTCGTTCGCTGTTACGCCCGGGCGAATGCGATCTAGGATGGCTCGGTACGCCCGCACATAAAACCCATAGAGTTGGCGTTGTTCTGCGCTAAACCTTCCGTTGACCGGCATCATCCGAGTGATGTCCGACATGTAGTAGCCTACGTCAGGAGCATAGTCCATGAGCAAAAGCTCCCCGTCCTGCATGGTGCGAGCCCCCTGGTGGTAATGCGGGAAGGGTGCGTTCGGGCCGCTGGCTACGAGAGAGTAATAGGCGTCTCCCTGCGCACCGTGGCGGTAGTATATAAACTTAGCTAGCGCATCAACTTCCCGCTCTACAACGCCCGGTTCGACAGAACGCATGGCCTCCATAATGGCCAAGCTGGACAAATTCGTCGCTTTTCGAATGATTTCCATCTCCAACGGGCTCTTGATAAGCCTCAGCTCGTCAATAACGGGGCTTAGATCCGTGATTTCAAAGCCCGGAAAACGAGTCGAAAGCAATCCAATAAAGTGTGCTTCCCGAGATGGCCGTCCATCCCAAGGGTCCGATAGCCTGTCCGTAACGCGTCGAATCCCTAAGTCGCGGCTTTCCGCAAACCCTTCGGCGGGTTGAAAAAGCGTGTAAATGACAGACGACGAGTTTCGTCGCAACATGCCGCCCAAATCGGCACTCAGGTCTTCCACCGCCGAGACCCTGTCAATTCCAGAAAGCTCGCGGACAAGATCGGCGTCTTCAACCGAAAGCATCTTGCCTTCACTTCGTTCACGCCCTTCCTTCCGGTGTTCTAGATATAGGGTCGCGGTCCGACTTCCACCATTTAGAACCAGGTATGAATGAGGGACTTCAATCCCTGAGAGATAATAAAACTCGTTGGTTTGCCGAAATTTAACGTATCCCCTTGGCGTAGCCTCGCCTTGCATAACGGCCACCGCACCGGGTCCAATGGCGTCGTAAACCTTTTCGCGCCTGGCAGCAAATTCCTCAGGGGGGAAATCCTCAGTAAAAAGTGGGGCGTCTTGGGCTACGGCTGGCAAGACGAACAGAAACAGAAGAAAAAGACCTAAAAGAAAGGGTTTGCGTCGCATAATATTCCGGCAATTGCCGTCGTTTGATTATGACTGGAAGTTCATGAAAGTCTCCTTATAGAACAAGTGGCAACTTAGCAGGCGTCATAAACTCTTCCATTCATCGGAAAACAGCGCTTCACCATTTTTTTCATCCTGGATTACACGTCACGTAATCCAATCGCGCTCATGCAGTGTCTTCATTCAGACAAAAAACATGTACAGAGTGCCATTTGCCTTTCTGGAGGATCGACATTGAGTTTCACAACCCGCCTATTCTCGTCTCTTTTCGCACTATTAATCCTGTCTTCGACGCAGTTTGTGTTCGGCCAAAACAACAGCTCAGACTCCTCACCGGAAACCCTCCGCGTCTTTTTTGACTGTACGTTTTTCTGTGATACCCAATACATAACCCAAGAATTGCCCATTCTGGATTTTGTTACCGAGAGAACCCAAGCCGACGTGCACGTCATGTATGCGAGTCAAAGCACGGGTTCAGGAGGATCCCTAGTAACCCTCACTTTTTTTGGACAGCGAACTTTTGCAGCATTAAGCGACACCCTGCAGTATGCTACAGGATCTAATGATTCAAATGACGAACAAAGACAAACGCTGCTTCACAATCTGACCATAGGTCTATCAAGATATCTGGCCCATGCTGGAATGGCGGACAGGCTGGTAGTTCGTGCCAAACAGCAACCAATCGAAGCACAAGAAAACCGAACTCCTGAATCAGATCCGTGGAATGCGTGGGTCTTCTCCATTGGTGGCAATGGTTCTTTAGATGGCCAGTCCTCTTCCAAATTCACGAGGAAAAGTGCCAATTTGTCGGCAAACAGGACCACAGAAGCGCTTAAAGTTCGCATATCGGGGAACGTCCGCGAGTCGACGTCGGAGTTTGATACAGGCACCGAACTGATAAAAAGTAGCACAAACTCCGAACGGTTTTCTGCTCAAGTTGTCCACTCAATTGGCGGACAGTGGGCCCTCGGAGGAAATGCCTCCGTTTCATCATCCAGCTTTGCAAACGCCAAATCTCAACTAGAAATTGGACCTTCGATTGAATACAATTTCTTCCCCTACACCCAGTCAACACGGAAGCTGCTCACGGCGCAGTACAAAGTGACGCTCGGTAAACGCAATTACGATGAGCTGACCATTTTTGGCCTCGGCGAAGAGACCATTTTGCAGCATTCACTCGACTTGAGCTTGAGCCTTTCGCAGAAGTGGGGAAGCGTTTCCGTGTCGACGGACGTGAATCACATGATCACAAACTTCGATCGTAGCCTTACGGACTCGTACAACATGGGCGTGTTTGGCTCCGCAAATATTCGACTCTTTCGCGGATTATCCCTCAATGCGTTTGCATCCTATAACCGCATTCGAGATCAAATTGATCTTCCAGGAAACGCCGCAACAAAAGAAGAAATTCTACTGCAATCTATTCAGCTCCCAACTGGCTATTCGTACGGTTTTGATTTCGGTTTGACCTACAGATTTGGGTCTATTTTCAACAACGTAGTCAATCCTCGCATGGGCGGTGGCGGTGGCGGTGGCGGCCAAATGATAATTATGATGTGATAGATTGGGGGGAACAGTATATTGTGAGTCCGCTGCATTCTTTAGATGACGACGTCAATTCTAACCGCAGCGCCCCACACCCCATCTCCCCACTCTAACATTGTGTTATGAAAGTTTTTAATTCAGCCACTAAGATTGTTCTTTTGCTGGCTATGCTACTCGTTAGCGCATGCGCCCCAGCTGCCGAAACGGAGGAAGAACTCGTAGAACGCGCCCGCGGAATTCACGATCGCGTAATTACCCTGGATACACATAACGACATCAACGTTGCCAACTTCACCGAAGAAGCCAACTACACGATGGATCTACCAACCCAAGTCAACATTCCTAAAATGGTTGAAGGCGGGCTAGATGTAACCTGGTTGGTTGTGTACGTGGGCCAAGGTCCGCTAACGGACGAAGGGTTTGCTAAAGCAACTGCAGACGCCATGGCGAAATTCGAGGCTATTCACTGGTTAACGGAGGAAAAAGCTCCAGATCAAATTGAATTGGCGCTTACTTCGGACGACGTTCGCCGCATTGTGGCATCAGGCAAAAGAGTGGCCATGATCGCGATTGAAAATGCGTACCAGGTTGGCCTCGATATGGGTAACATCAAGAAATTTCAAGAACTTGGTGGTCGCTATATGTCCTTGTCTCACAACGGACACAGCCAATTCTCCGATTCGAATACAGGAGAGCGCGACAACGTTTGGCTCTACAACGGTTTGAGCGAAATGGGCAAAGAAGCCGTCGCTGAAATGAACAAATGGGGCATCATGATTGATTTGTCTCACCCGTCTAAAGAATCGACAATGCAGGCTATGGCGCTGAGCCGTGCGCCAGTTATCGCTTCGCATTCTGCGGCTCGCGCCATGAACGACGTAAGCCGCAACATGGATGATGAACAACTTATGGCGCTTAAAGCCAATGGCGGTGTCATTCAGACTGTCGCTTTCCGTAGCTATGTAAACTCAGCAAAAGATTCCACCTACAGCGCGGTTTCTGATTCGCTCCGCAGCGCCATTGCAGCTGAAATGGGTGTGACCTTGATGGGACGCCGCGAAGTCTTTCAGCTCCCAGCCGAAGAACGCGACGCCTATATGGCGAGCATGGCTCCGGTAACGGAAGCATTTGAAGCGCGCAAAGGCGAAGTAACAGCCGAGCCAGTAAACGTTTCTGATTTCGTAGACCACATCGATTACCTCGTCAACCTGATTGGTATCGACCATGTTGGAATCAGCTCTGACTTTGATGGTGGCGGTGGAATTGAAGGTTGGAGCAGTGCTGCCGAAACGTTCAACGTAACGTTAGAACTCGTTCGCCGCGGATACACGGAAGAACAGATTGGCCAAATGTGGAGCGGCAACCTGCTTCGCGTTTTGGACGAAGTTCAAGCGGTAGCCGCCCAGATTCAAGCAGAAGGCTAGGAGTCTATGATTCTCGCACTCGACCAGGGAACGACTAGCTCACGAGCTATTCTATTCGACCACTCAGGCAGCATTGTTGGTGTGGCACAGGAAGAATTTGAACAGATTTTTCCGAAACCCGGTTGGGTCGAACACAATCCTATGGACATCTGGCGGTCGCAGCTTGCGACCGCCAGACAAGTCCTAAAAGAAGCCAATGTCCCCGCCTCGAGCATTAAGGCCATTGGTATAACCAATCAACGAGAGACAACCGTTGTTTGGGACAGGCGAACCGGCAAACCGGTCTACAACGCCATTGTGTGGCAGGACCGCCGAACGGCCTCGACCTGCGATACGTTAAAATCGGAAGGGAGAGCGCCCCTGTTTCAGCAAAAAACAGGACTTGTTCTGGATGCCTATTTTTCTGGTACCAAGATTAAATGGATCCTAGACCATGTTGATGGAGCCCGCGAATTGGCCAACGAAGGCCACCTCGCCTTTGGAACCATTGATACATGGCTCATTTGGAATCTGACAGGCGGAAAAACGCACGCCACCGATACCAGCAACGCGTGCCGGACTCTGCTACTAGATATTCATTCGGTAGGCTGGGACGAAGAGCTCTGTGATATTCTGTCTGTTCCTAAAAGTGTATTACCCGAAGTTGTGACGTCGAGCGGAATTGTAGCTCACACCGAAGCGTCGATCTTCGGAGCGTCCATTCCAATATCAGGAATTGCTGGGGATCAGCAGGCCGCCCTTTTTGGGCAGGGTTGTATTGATCCAGGTATGGTCAAGAACACCTACGGTACGGGCTGCTTCATGCTCATGAATACGGGCACCAAGTCCGTTCCGTCTACCAACAACTTGCTTACGACCATTGCGTGGCAAATTGACGGAAAGACAGAATATGCGCTTGAAGGCAGCGTCTTTATTGGCGGCGCCGTGGTTCAGTGGCTTCGAGATTGACTCGAGTTTGTTGGCGACTCTTCTGAAATAGAAGCCTTGGCCATGGAAGTAGAATCTTCAGATGGAGTCGTTTTAGTACCTGCGTTCACAGGTCTTGGGGCCCCGCACTGGGATCCGTATGCTCGCGGAACGATCTTTGGCCTGACTCGTGGGTCAACGAAAGCCCACATCGCGCGAGCAGCCTTAGAATCTATCGCGTTTCAAGTGGCCGATGTGATCAGAGCCATGGAGAAAGATGCTTCTATCTCCCTAGCTGAACTGCGAGTGGATGGCGGAGCGAGTGCCAACGATTTGCTCATGCAATTTCAAGCTGACGTACTCCAAACGCACGTTATTCGCCCCAAAATCCTCGAAACCACGGCGCTTGGGGCAGCGTATCTCGCCGGACTCGGCGTCGGATTTTGGTCTAGCATTTCCGAAGTGACACAATTGTGGAAGAAGGAAGCCGAGTTTAACCATGCAGCCCCTTCTGATGAAATGAAAGGACTTCTGTTAAACTGGCAAAAAGCATTAGACCGGTCGGCTGGCTGGATATCCGAATGATACCAAATCGAGAAGCATTTCTAAGAAAAGCGGCCTCGATCGAGCGATGGGATATAATCGTGATTGGTGGCGGAGCCACCGGGTTAGGAACGGCGCTGGATGCAGCCTCTCGAGGGTATTCGACCCTGCTGCTTGAATCCCACGATTTTGGCAAGGGCACCTCCAGCAAAAGCACCAAATTGATTCATGGCGGCGTCCGGTATTTGCGCCAAGGAAACGTCAAGATGGTGATGAAGGCATTGCGTGAGCGAGGCCGATTGCTCAAAAACGCTCCTCATGTGGTCCACCCCCTTCAATTTGTTGTACCGTGCTACAGGTGGTGGCACAAGCCTTGGTATGGCATCGGGATGAAAGTATACGACGCCTTGGCTCGCAGCTTAGGCATTGGACCTTCGACCTTTCTAGATCGGGAAGAAACGCTCAAACTTGTTCCAGGACTTCATCCAGAGGGTCTTCGAGGCGCGGTCACCTATTGGGACGGTCAATTTGACGATACCAGACTTCTGGTCAGCCTCGCACAAACCGCAGTCCACGAGCGAGCCTCTCTACTTAATTACTTTCCCGTAACCGGCCTTATTGAGTCGAATGGGCGTATAACGGGCGTTGAAGCCGAGGATAGCGAAACCGGCACGGCGTACGCGTTTCACGCTCGAGTGGTTATCAATGCAACGGGCATTTTCACTGACTCCATCCGAAAAATGGACGACGCGGGCGTCAAACCCATGATGCAGGCAGCCCAAGGCATTCATATTGTCCTTAATGACTCATTCCTGTCTACAGACACGGCGCTCATGGTCCCCGACACCGACGATGGCCGCGTCGTTTTTGGCGTGCCGTGGCACGGAAAGGTACTTTTTGGTACAACGGACACGCCGCTTGAACAAATAGAAAACGAGCCTATGGCAAGGGAGTCCGAGATTGACTACCTACTCGAACATGCCTCGAGGTATTTTAGCCAGGCCCCCAAAAGAAGCGATATTTTAAGCGTGTACGCTGGTCTTCGGCCGTTGGTCAAAGCCAACAAAGAAACGAAATCTATTTCGAGAGATCACACACTAATCGTTTCCAAAAGGAATCTGGTTACCATTACTGGCGGAAAGTGGACCACGTATAGACAGATGGCTGAGGATGCCGTGAATCGAGCTGAAAAGACAGCGAAGATGGTGAAGCGAGTCTGTTTAACGAGGAACATGCTTCTTCAGGACCCACACAAATTTGAGGCTGAAGAAACGAAAGCTGATATTAAGCTTTCAGATTCCAATCGTGTTGAAAGCCCACTCATCCACCCTGAACTGCTCTATACCGAGTTCGACATCCGCCGGGCAGTTTCTCATGAATGGGCAAGAACGGTCGAAGACGTGCTTGCGCGCAGAACGAGGTGTCTTTTTCTGAACGCCGAAGCAGCGGTTCAAGCGGCCATCCGAACCGCTGAAATCATGGGGGAAGAACTAGATTGGACCCCTGAAAGACGGAATCTAGAAGTAAGTCGGTTTGCTGAAACGGCCAAGAAATACAAAGTGGACGTAAATGATTAGACCGCTGCTGCCTTGTCTTTTACTTTTACTTGGTGCGATTGGCTGTTCGTCCCCTTCGCCTAATTCATTGCACGACAACGATATGCAAGACTCTTCCTTTGACTTGCAGGGCCACCGCGGCGCGCGAGGTTTGGTGCCTGAAAATACGATTCCCGCCTTTTTGAAAGCGTTGGACCTTGGCGTTACCACATTGGAAATGGATGCCGTGATCAGCCGGGACTCACAAGTCGTGCTTTCTCACGAACCCTGGATGTCCAGCGCGATTTGCTCTCATCCAGATGGTACACCCGTCACCAAGGAAGAAGAAGCCTCCCTCCTTCTGTTCAATATGACTGCAAAGGAAATTGCCTCGTACGATTGCGGGAAAAGAGGCCACGCATTGTTTCCTGAGCAGACCCCACAGCCCACATATAAGCCTCTTTTGGCTGACGTCATTCGGGCAGTCAATGAACACGTAAAGGAAAACGGCTACCCGGCCCCCCGATATAATATTGAAATTAAGTCCAGCCTCGATGGCGACGGCTTGCGTCACCCGCTCGTTTGGGATTACGCACAACTGCTCTACGATGTCATTGCATTCAACGGTTTGGTTGGAGTGGCAGACGTTCAGTCTTTTGACCCTCGAGCGTTAGAAGCGATGCATTCAATTAACCCGAATGTTGGTCTTGTGTGGCTAATTTCGAATCAAGAGGGGTTTGAAGCCAATATGGCGAAGCTCACTTTTACTCCAAATGTGTACAGCCCTAATCACAATCTAGTAGATTCGACCTTAGTAGAGGCGGTGCACACGGCCAATATGAAATTGATACCCTGGACGGTCAATGAGGTGGAACGGATGCGAGAAATAATCGATCTTGGAGCCGACGGTCTTATTACGGACTATCCAGACCGCGCCAAATTGGTTTTAGCTTCCACAAATCAATAAACAGATTGAGACATGACCCCATTTTTAGCTGAAGTGATTGGATCGGCCCTTTTGATCCTCTTAGGAGACGGAGTAGTTGCCAACGTAGTCCTTCAAAAAACCAAGGGCCATGGGAGTGGCTGGATTGTTATTACCATCGGCTGGGCCATGGCTGTTTTTGTTGCTGTTTTTGTGGTTGCTCCCATTAGTGGCGCTCACATAAACCCGGCTGTCACCCTAGGACTTGCTATGGCTGGGAATTTCTCTTGGGATTTGGTCCCTACCTACATGGCAGCTCAGCTCATTGGCTCCTTTTTGGGTGCCGTTTTGGTTTGGATTCACTATCAATCTCATTTCGAAGCCACAAAGGATAAATCAGACAAGCTAGCTGTGTTCTCAACAGCCCCTGCGATTCGCAACTTACCCCGAAATACGATTGCTGAAGTTATTGGGACGTTTGTTCTGGTTTATGCGGTATTACATATCGCGTCTCCCGAAGTAGGCTTAGGCGCTCTAGACGCTCTCCCAGTAGGTTTGGTTGTTCTGGTGGTCGGCTTGTCTCTCGGCGGCCCTACCGGTTATGCCATTAATCCAACGAGAGACCTAGGGCCTCGTTTGGCCCACGCCATCCTACCCATTTCGGGTAAAGGAGGTAGCGACTGGGCGTACGCATGGGTACCGGTTGTAGGACCGCTTTTGGGCGGAGCGCTGGCGGCTCTTGTTTTTGTATGGCTTGGATAACTGCGCCGGCTTGAGTAAAGCCACCGCCTGTGGATCGTAGCAAAGCCCGCTGCGTCTAAGACCCCTCTTTTCTCTTTTTCTCGCTTTTTATTGATCTTGTGAGTGATTCGATGAGTGATCCTGTTCCAGATACAGTTCCAAATACGGCACCAGTTTCCGCGACTGAATCAAAAAAACAAGCCAAAAACACAAAAAACATGTCTGCTACGTGGCGCGAAGCCCGGGCGCTCATGTGGACTCATCGCAAGAAGCTTGGATTTGGCTTCGTTTTGATGGTGATTAGTCGGTTAAGCGGTTTTGTATTACCAGCGGGGTCGAAGTATCTCATTGATACCATTCTTGGCGAACCCAAAAGGATGGAAATGCTGGGGCCTCTGGCGCTTGCA
>JABMOI010000082.1 GCA_013204185.1 bacterium
AAGCAGCAGCTCCAGCGAAAGCAGCCAAAAAAGCTGCCGCCGACGAAGTTGTAGCTGAAGAAGCTCCAATTGAAGCAAAGCCAAAAAAGAAAGCAACGAAAGCGAAAGCAAAAGCGACTGAAGACGTTGAAGAAACGGATACAGAAGCAGATGCAGACGCTAGTGAGGAAAAGTAGGACCTCGCGTCCTGCTTGACTGAATAGTTGATGAAGAGGGGCGACATGTGAACATGTCGCCCCTCTTTTCATTATGTATGAATCATTGAATGTGTAAAGTGAATAGCAACGAAAAAAATATGACTTCTATTGTTCCAGACTGGAAAGCACCAACGCCCAAAGAACTCCAACTGAATCGGGTTTTACTCGAGCGCACCTCTGGGAAAGTCCACACCCTGTTAGAACGGCTTGTGGCAGACAAAGAGATTAACCTGTATCACAGTTATGCGAATGTGGTCTCCGTTCGAAGACTAGGCTACAACGACCATGGACCCGTGCATGCCCGCATCACGACCTACAACTCACTTAAGATCTTAAGGCTGCTCAATGACGGTGGTATACAGACAAGTCTCGAGGCAGAGACGGTAAGCGATTTTGAGCACTCTCAGGTAGCAGTAGCATTGGGCTGCTTTTTACATGACACTGGGATGGGCGTGACTCGTGACCACCACGAGTGGCATTCCATTAACTTGATAGATCCCTTTGTGGTCTCCTACCTGGAATGGTTGTACCCAGATGATATGGCAGCTAGAGTCGTGATCCGATCACTAGTGCATGAGATCATTGTCGGGCATATGGCGCATATACGCATCCATTCCATCGAAGCAGGGGTAGTCTTGGTCGCTGATGGGACAGATATGACAAAGGGACGGTCCCTCATTCCAATCAACCTCCAGTTAGATCCAGAGGTTGGAGATATGCACCGTTTTTCGGCAAACACGATTTCACGCGTTGAAATCGTGAAAGGGAGCAATAAGCCGGTTCGCATCTCCATTCACATGGACAATGCAACGGGCTTGTTTCAGATTGAAGAAGTGCTCATGACCAAAGTCAAAGCATCACCCATCATGAAACACCTGGAAATTGAGGCGATTATCGACGGAAAAGAATCTCGGATGTACCTCAAATAACTGGCTTAACGGCCATTCTGCTAAACAGGCGAGTTGCCGGATATGATTCGAGATACGTCGGCTGGTTTGCGCTGGCCGGTTATGACATCCGCAATCAGTTCGCCAAAAAGCGCTCCAAACTTAAAGCCGTGTCCAGACCCGCCATACATTTTGGCATAGTTAACTTCTGATTCAAATTGAATCGTGTTGTCTGGCGTGCATGAATAATAACAGATTCCATATCGACTAGGCTGAGCCCAATCTGGGCTTAACCTGGTGTCTGAGATGGTTTGAATGTGATTTCGGTCTGATTCGTTGATTGTTTCTGGGCCATACGGATTGCCTTGAAGCCTGGATAAATGATCTCCGATTTTCAGCGGAAAAGCAGAAGACCCTGGAACGAAATAGAAGCCCCCCACATCCGATATGTCCAATATCATGGGGCAGCCATTTTCGATGGTTGCAAACTGCGGGGCGTCATCAATTAAGGAATAGACCTGCCTTATGGGTATGATTTCACCGGGGAAAAAACGGGTATGACCTGCTCCTAATGCGCAAAGGATGAAGTCTCCTTGGTAGTTATTCTTTTCTGTACCCCAGACAATAGAGCGTTTAAAGTCTATCGACTCTATTTCAGTGTGGCTGCGAAGCCCAACGCCCAGAGATGCCAACTGAATGGAAATCGATTCTAGAATCTTTCGCGCCGACAGAATACCGCCTGCCTTAGTGAATAGCGCCTTTTCATCAGTCCCCATTTTTAACCAGGGAAAGGATTCAGCTACTTGACCATGGTCCAGCACCTGGCAAGCAATATCCATTTGATCAAGAGAATGAATGGACTGCTGAATCCAGCCAGAGCTTACGCTACCCAAAGCAAGGCACCCAGTTTGTATGTAATGAGACACTCCCAAATTCGTCCACAACCTGTCCCAAGCCCCAAAAGCAGCGGGAATAAGGTTTGCGTAGCCTTGTTGGTCACCATATGCATGCCGGATTAGCCGATGGTAATCAAAGCTTGAAGACTGAGGATGCGGGATAGCGCCCCGATCAATCACTTCAACTTTGTGCCCTTGTTCAGCTAGACGTAATGCAGCTGACAGGCCGTAAATACCGGCCCCCACTATTATTACCTTCATTTGCTGAATCGGTTGAAAACGATTGAAGCCGCTACTAAATCTTCGATGCTTGCTCCAACAGATTTAAATACAGAGACCTCTGAGTTCGATTCTCTCCCTGAGTGGATGCCTTGACATAATTCCGACAATTCTGCTTTCACGTCCTCCATCTTGAAACTTGTTTCTAGAGCAGCTTGAACCAAATCTCCTCCTTCTACACAAGCTCCGGCTCTTGTGTCCACAAAAATACTGGAGGTTGAAATGAGTTCGGCGTTTGATTCTCGCATCGTAGGGAGGTAAGCGCCAACCAGGTCCACATGTGTGCCTTGACGCACATGTTCTCGCAATACGAGGGGAGTGCTAGAGAGGGTAGCACAGGAAATGACATCAGCCCCAGCTGTGGCCTCGTTCAAGTCTGAAACGTGCTGAACTTCCATTTCATTCTCCAATTCTGACCTCACCTGATCAATCCCGCGTTCTGACCTATTCCAAATCTGAACCCTTGTAAACGTACGAATGTGAGAGTGCGCCCGAATTAAGGGGACTGCTAAAGCACCTGCTCCGACCATTAATAAGGTTTTGGAATCAGGTCTCGAGAGGTATGAGCTAGCCAGTGCAGACGTAGCTGCTGTTCGTATTCGCGTAATTTCCGCTCCATCAAGAATGGCAAGTGTCTCTCCTGTTTCCCCACTTTTAAGGACGTAAATGGCATCGATAGCTGGCAAGCCTCTGGCACCGTTCTCTGGGAATACGCTTGCAATTTTAACTCCGACGTAGGAATGATCCCATGCAGGCATCAAAAGCAAGGTTGCGGGCGTAGAATGAGCCACTGGTACCTTAAGATGTTGCCGCGCAGGTATTTTCGGGTTTTTCTTAAATGCCGATCTCAACCCTTCAATTAACTCTGGATAGGGGAGGTTGGCTTGAATATCCGATTTGTTGAGCGTCAGCATGCAAGGATTGGGTACTGATTGAAAGGAGCGGTTACAAGTTGTAGCTTGATGCCGCTAAAAATACCAAATCTAACTCTTGGAGGCGCGCTTTAACGCCCCACATGGACAAAAACGATAAGCTTCACATAGTCGACTCAGCCGAAGGTTCAACGGTACCGTTTCTACGCGGAATCCTAACTCGTTCCTTGCAAAAAGCAGGCTTAACCTTTGACCAAGCCTATAAAATGGCATCTTCCATTCGAAAAGAATTGGGAGATGAACACACGGTATCTAACCTTTACCTGCGTAAGGTTGTTGTAAAACATTTAGAGAAACGTGGTTTTAATTCGTGCATCGAAGACTACTTAAGTCAATCAATTGAAGCTCCCCAAATACGAGTTCTGACAAGTGACGGTTCAGATGCTCCATTTTCAAAGGGTCAACTTTCAGATTCGCTTCAAATTTGTGGGCTGCCCAAGGAAGAAATTTATAGAATAGCCGCAGCGATAGAAGGTGAATTGATTGCTGCGGAAAGGCAAGAGGTGACCACCGAGGAGATCACGGATCGTGTTTTCGATTTGCTTGAAAAGTATGCAGGCCTGGATATTTCAAACGCCTATAGAAGATGGGTTGCCTTTTCTCATACGGGTAGACCTCTCATTATTCTTGTTGGCGGTGCCAACGGGAGCGGGAAAAGTTCGATCAGTTCGGAATTGGCCCATCGGCTAGACATTGTACGTACGCAGTCCACAGACATGTTACGTGAAGTGATGAGGCTTTTGGCACCTGAAAGGCTGGTTCCAACACTCCACACGTCGTCATTTGAAGCGTATACTCAAATGCCTACTGTGAGTGATACCTACAAAACTGAGGAGATGATTACTGGCTATCTGACCCAGAGTCGACAAGTAGGGGTCGGGGTAGAAGGTGTACTAAACAGAACGTGCAATGAACGGGTTTCTGTCATCATTGAAGGAGTTCACCTGCATCCGCAGTTGATGGAGCGCATTTCCAGAGAGACTGATGCCCTTGTGGTGCCCATAATATTGGCTGTGTTGCGTGCCAAACGACTCAAGAAGCGGCTCGTGGGACGTGGGCAAGTAATATCGTCTCGAAGGTCAGAACGCTACTTAGAGAGCTTCAACAAGATATGGGACCTGCAGTCGTTCTTGGTCTCACAAGCGGACGAATACAACATTCCCATTGTTGCAAACGACAACGAAGACGACACCCTACGAGAAATAATGCAGACAATTTCAGAATATTTAGAAAAGGCCACAACCCAGAAAAACTAATCTTAGTAGATTCCGGCCCCGGTTTGCTTAACCGAATTTCCCTTCGATGTAGTCGGCCGTTTCTTGGTGTTCAGGCGTTACAAATAGGTCTTCCGTTTTTGAGTGCTCAACCATTTTACCCATCAGCATGAAGGCGCACTCGTCCGAGGCACGCCTAGCTTGAGCCATATTGTGGGTGACAATCAAAATGGTGTATTCCCCGCGCAAACCCCAGATGAGCTCCTCAATGGCAGCTGTAGCCTTAGGGTCTAGTGCTGAACACGGTTCATCCATCAAGAGAACTGTAGGTTTGATGGGTAAAAGACGTGCAATGCACAGCTTTTGCTGTTGCTCCAAGGAGAGATTGATGGCGGGAGCGTTCAGCTTGTCTTTCAAGTCATCCCACAGCAACACTTCTTTAAGTGCTGATTCAATGACGGCATCGTCTTCACTTTTAGTGGTTGGCCGCGGCGTGTGGAGATGATATCCAAACAGAATGTTTTTACGTATCGTAACGGGTAGTGGATTGGGGCGCTGGAAAACCATGCCGACCTGGCTCCTGATTTGAGTTAAATCTACTCCAGGGGCATAGATGTCATGACCCAAAACTTCCACTTTGCCCTCAGTGCGCACGTAACCGAGGCGTTCATTTATACGATTCACGCTACGCAATAGTGTGGATTTACCGCATCCAGACGGCCCGATCAACGAGGTAACGAGACCTTGCTTAACTTGAAAATCTACATCAAATAAAGCTTGAAACGTCCCATACCACAAGCTGAGTTTGGTCGTTTCGATCGCTAAGGCTTGATTCGGCATTTCTACTTTAAGTTGGCCACTTCCAGGATTACCACCTGAAACCGGCTGAGATGAATCACCCAAAACGCCCCTCCACATAGTCTGTTGTTCTAACGTCTTTGGCACGTCCATTAAACATGTCTTCAGTTTGGCCTACTTCCACCACTTCTCCGTTAAGGAAAAAGGCGGTCCGGTCTGCGAGCCGTTCTGCTTGTTGAACCAAGTTGGTCACAAGAATAATCGAAATCTCGCTTTTCAACTGCTTCAGCACGTCTTCGATTCGCATGGTAGTCACAGGGTCAACCGCAATCGAAAACTCATCCAGCATCAATAGGTCGGGATCTTGTGACAATGCTCTTGCAATGGTTAAACGTTGCTGCTGGCCACCTGAAAGGAGAGAGCCGAGTGAAGTCAGTCGATCTTTCACCTCGTCCCACAGTGCAGCTCTTCTTAAACATTTTTCAACTATTTGGTCCAGCTCCACTTTCTGCCTAACGCCTGAGATTCGAGGCGCAAATGCAACATTTTCATAGACTGAAAGGGGGAGGCCGGTAGGTAACGGGAAAACGACTCCGATTCTCTTGCGCAGCGAATACAAGTTGCGCCACGTCGCCGTGTCGTATCCATGAAAATGGATCGAACCCGTCGTTGTCATTCCCGGAGTCAGCTGGTCCATCCGGTTTACTGCTTTCAAAAACGATGTTTTCCCACTTCCTGACGGTCCGATAATCCCAAATATCTCATTGTTCTGGACATCAAACGTAGCATTTCTTAGGATTGTTTTTCCTGAGTATGCAATGGAAAGGTCATTGATTTCCAGAACTGGAGGCGCCCCGGAAGCCTTTTGGTTGGTTTCTTTCATTCTACCACTTCTTCTTATTTCTGAGACGAACTCGGAAACCGATGGATAAGGCATTCATGAGCAGTACGATGGCCACGAGCAGTAGGGCAACACCATATGGCAAATCATGAGGAACGTTGGGCACTTGGGTTGCTACCACAAACAAGTGAAGAGAAAGCGCCATGGTTTGATCAAATACACTTTCAGGCAAAAAAGGCAAAAAGAATGCCGCCCCAGTAAACATAATGGGCGCTGTTTCGCCGGCCGTGCGTGATACTTCCAATATGACTCCAGTTAGGATGCCAGAAACTGCATTTGGCAATACAATACGCCGGATGGTTTGCCATCGTGTTGCACCCATACTCCAGCAAGCTTCTCGAAAAGCCTGAGGTACGGACTGCAGCGATTCCTTTGTGGCGACAATGACAACTGGCAAGGTCATAATGGCGAGCGTAAGACTAGCGGCCAAAATGCTCGTTCCAAATTCCATAAATATCACAAAGGCGCCAAGACCAAACAACGCATGCACAATGGACGGAACGCCAGCCAAGTTGATGATGGCCAGATTAATAATGCGAGTCATCACATTATCTGGAGCGTACTCGCTCAGATAGATCGCTGCGGCAATTCCCAAGGGAACCGAAAAGACCAGAGCAAGAGAAACCAAGTAGATGGTACCAAGCAGTGCTGGAAAAACTCCACCAGCCGTCATTCCTTTTATTGGAAAGGCTGTTAGAAACTCCCAAGAAATGGCCGGGCCACCACGGACAATTAGGAGTGTCAAAATGATAAGAACTGGCAAGATCAAGAGGGCCGTCATAACGAGGAATAGAATCCTCCAGCGTCCTTCAATCTTGTAATTCTGTACGTTATGGGCAGTTTGGGTAAACATTTACGATCTCTTTATTCCGCGAACAACGAGGTCAGCCGTTAGGTTGATTAGAAATGTGATCAGGAACAGGAAAATACCCAGTGTAAAAAGGGCTCCATAATGGTCGGATCCGACCGCCGTTTCACCGAGTTCTGCAGCTATCGTTGCAGTCAAGGCTCTGACGGAATCGAAAACACTACCAGGAATGTTAATGGAGTGACCGCTGGCCATAAGGACTGCCATCGTTTCGCCAAAACCACGACCAATACCTAGAAGAACGGCAGAAACAAGCCCGTTTTTTGCAGCTGGAAGTACTACCTGTCGAATCACTTGCCACTTTGTAGCACCCATTGCTTCTGCGGCTTCTCGGTATTTATCAGGAACCGCTTTGAGCGCATCTTCAGCGATAGTCGTCATGATGGGAGCAGCCATTAAGCCCAGAATAACACCTGCGTTCAGGACGTTTAGCCCAACAGGGACGTTAAAAAGCTGAATAATGACTCCATTCATGATGGTTAGGCCAATGAACCCCCAAACCACAGAAGGAATGGCGGCCAAAAGTTCAACCAACACTTTCAGAGACTCCCGCGTCTTTCCGGTCGCAAATTCTCCGATGTAGATGGCGGCGCCCAATGAAAAGGGGATCGCAATGAGCATGGCCATCCCTGTAATACTGGCCGTGCCTACAATCAGAGCAAGAGCTCCAAAGGTTTTATTGTTTTCTGAGGTGGGCCGCCAATTAATGGAGCCAAAAAACTCAGTAAAACTAAACCCATCAAAAAGGAAGGAGAACCCTTCTTTTGAGATGAAGACAAAAATCCCGACGATGAAAATGATTGCAGAAATACCGCCCACAAACATGACAGCTTGGACAAGCCTGTCCATATACCAGGATAAATCGCGACGGTCAAGGCGCGCTAGATCTTTTGAGTGTTTCGAATTCATGTTCACGAGGTGGATTGCGTTGCAGGTCCACGTACCAGTTGTACCAACGACTCCACGTGTTCAGAAATGAAAGCAAACAAAGTTGCTGTATCCGCGGCATCAGGAGTCTTCCAATTCACTACGCTACATCCGTAAGGCACTTTGGCCATGAAGTCCGATGTTTTAACATCGATGCAGATAAAAACGTCATTTGTCTTCCACGTATTGTCTGACGTATTCATTTTGCTTGGGTCAAGACCGCTGATATCTAGCCCCTTAGTAGTGCACATCTCGTGGACATCAGAGCGCAGAGAGGCGCTCGGATGTAAACCCGCACTGTTGGCGGTAACCCGATTTGCATAAAACTTTCTGCACAAGGATACAGCTATTTGAGTCGCACCGTCGTCCTTTTCGTCAAGGAAAAGCAGGCGAAATGGACGACGCTGTTTGGTTTTGCCCGTTTTTGTGAAGACTACCTCTTCGCACAGGTTTTTAGCTTGATCACTGACCCGCTCGATCAAGTTGATGATATTGAGTCGGGCAAAAAGGTCCTTTCTTTCCAGTTCAGAAGCATCCAATTCTACAAGGTCCGAGTAGGCCATGACGAACTCACGATCTACTTTTTTGGCAACATCGGTCGTTTTTTGTGCCAAAACTGCATCTTGCTCCTTATAGGAATTAACGGCGTCAGCCAGCATTTCAAGAGCGTTGTAGGCCATCGTTTGCAGGTCATTCTTAAACGACCCTTGCAGGTCAATGTCCAAATGAACCGATTCCTTGGAGATGGTTGCTGCGTAATCTCCAAGGCGTTCCATCAAAATGATGGTTCGAAGCGAAGATGAAATAAAACGCAGATGCCCAGCAGAAGGAAGGTGTTTTGCAATAAAGCGATGACATTCTTGATTTAAAGCGTCCACATTCCGGTTAACGGGGTGGTCGCCCAAAATGGTTGAATAAGCCAGATCTGCATTTTGGGTAAGCAGAGCCTCAATTGAGTTTGACAGTCCAGTGTGGACTGTCAAACCCAATTCGGCAATACCAAATCGAATGCTGTTAAGATCGTGCTCGAGCCGTTGCTCGTAATGAGACATAGTCAGACCTCAATAGAAATCATTCAATGATTTCGGTTCGTTACACGTTATATGCTACATTGCCGGTGCAGGGCACGTAGGTGTAGAAGAAGGTGCATATCCTTTCTCGAGAACAATACACTGCCCAATGTCACTCAGAATCCAGTTGATGTAGGTGGCAACAGCGCCTTCTGGCTGGTCTGCAGTATACATAAACAAAGGACGAGCAATTGGATACGTGCCGTCAACAGCTGTTTCAACGGAAGGAGCAACACAGCCACCTTCAGCTGAAGAAATAACGCACGGCATTTTAACTTCATCCGAAGCGTAAGCCAATCCAGAGTACCCGATAGCACACGGTGTGTTCATGACAAGATCGACAACGTCTTTGGATCCGTGCATATCGCGTGATCCGAGTTTAAAGTCGCTTTCGTCAAGTACCGCTTCGCGGAAGTAAGCATATGTACCGCTGTTATTTTGGCGACTCACGCGGACAATCTCGTCACTGTCACATCCTGGGACGCTGATACCAAGCTGAGACCAGCTTTCGATTTCGCCACCATCACCATAAATGGCTTTGAGTTGTTCTAGCGAGATTTGATCGATAGGATTGCTTGGGTGAAGGAAAATGGCAAGTGCGTCGTAGCCAACCACGAATTCAACCGGGTTGTGACCGTTTGCCATCAACGTTTCGCGTTCAGAGTCTTTGATCTGGCGGGAAGCGTTTGCAATATCCACTGTGTCGTTCATGAGGGCAGCAATACCGGTCCCTGAGCCACCGCCTGTTACGGCAATTCCCACAGTCGGCTCAACGGTTTGATACGCTTCAGCCCATGCCTGAGCTACGTTCACAAGGGTGTCTGAGCCTTTGTTTTCGATAACTGTTCTGGAGCCACCGTCACGGCTGCAAGCCGAAAGTGCCAGCGTCAAAACGAGAAGAGAAAGAAGATTAAGTTTGGTACGCATTTGTTTGGTACAGATAAACCGATTAGGTAAGGGTTAAAATGAAGCGAGTACGGTTAGACGGCCAGTAATGGTGGGGTCATTCTCCGTATCCAACTTGTTAAAGAGTAGGTTTGGGATGATTTCAATTCCACCGTTTGGCATCCATGAATAGCCAGCAATAAACCAGTTTTTGGCGGTCGAATCACCAAATTCATTCCGGTCAAGTGAGTCAAATCGGCCAATTAGGCGACTAGTTTCGGAAAGGTCGTAGGAGCCAAAAACGGAAACGCCTAAAAGGGTATCATCGTCATCAGGAGTGTCATAGTGTTTGGGGGCCAGGAATCCTTCCACTCCAAGCTTGGCGTGGTCGAATTTGTAACCGGCGAATGCATTTCCTGCAACAGAGGTACCGCCATCAAAGGCGTAGAAATCGCCGCCCAGGCTAGCCACCCAATGTTCGGTAGGATTAAATTCTAACTGGCCGTAGAGGCGCTTGAATTTGTCCGTTTCTTGTTTCCCGCCTGAGTTGTTGGCAAACATGAAGGCGTATTTGATCGATCCGTCAGAGGTCAGCGGGCCGTTAAATGCAATGCCTAAATCTCGAGAGCTTGCGTGTTTGTTTGCAGCCATAATAGTCCGATCAAGGCCTCTGTAGCCCCAATGCTTTTCGGATACAGCCCAAAGAGGAGGCCTACTAATACCGAACATGACATTATGTCCTTTGCCCCATACGTTTTTCCAACGCACGTACATATCCTTAATGAACGCGGCTTGTTTTCCCGTGTTGGTTGTAGTTGCGTCGACTGCTTCAAGCCGAAGACGACCATCAAACTGGTCAGATATGACAAAATCTGCTGAGAAATTTACCCGGCGAAGATCGAAACTATTCTCACCGTCGTGAGCCCCATCCGGGGAGGAAAAAATGTAAACGTAGTCACTGAATAGACTGCCGCTCAATTTAACTGAACTCTGTGCCAACACGGTTGACACGGCAAAGCCAATAACTATCGTAATAGCTAGCAAGAAAAGAAAATTCCTTTTCATGATATACTCTTTTCAAAATGGGGGTGACGCCATTTCCAAGAGGAAATGATGTCGCAATGTTACGATGTCAATGTTACCTTAGTGTTAACATGTCAAACGGAATTTGAGATGCACACTTTTTGATGAATGACCTAGCCTCGCAACAAACATCAATTGACTGGATAGCCCTCGTAATTGGAGTGATGGGAGGGCTTTCCCTGTTTCTGTATGGACTTTTTATTTTAGCAGAAAGTCTGAAGAGAGCTGCGGGATCGGCGATGAAGCGCATCCTTTCTAGGCTCACTTCGAATCGTTTCAAGGGTGCTGCAGCTGGGGCCTTTATCACGGCCGTCATTCAGTCTTCTTCGGTCACTACTGTTCTGGTCGTAGGATTTATTTCTGCTGGATTGATGACGCTTTCGGAATCGGTGGGCGTGATCATGGGCGCTAATATCGGAAGCACGGTAACGGCTCAGATTATTGCTTTCAAAGTGACCAAGCTTGCAACAGCTTTGATCGGTATTGGAGGCCTTTGGTTTGTTTTTACTAAAAAACAGCAATTTAAAGACGTCGCCATCATGACCCTGGGTATTGGGTTAGTGTTTTTTGGGATGACGATGATGTCCGATTCGACCTACCCGCTGAGGTCTTTTGAGCCATTTATTGCCCTGATGAGCAAAATGGAGTCGCCGTTAGCTGGGATTTTGGTAGGGGCACTTTTTACAGCCGTCGTTCAGAGTTCGGCGGCCACAATGGGCATCGTGATTGTGTTGTCTTCCCAAGGCCTCGTTACCCTAGAGGCTGGAATAGCCCTTGCTTTTGGAGCCAATATTGGGACGTGTGTCACCGCGCTTCTAGCTGGCATTGGCAAGCCAGCTCAAGCCGTGCGCGCTGCAGTAATTCATGTCTTGTTTAACGTGATTGGCGTCCTCCTGTGGGTTGGTTTTATTCCAGAACTGGTTCAAATGTCGGAATGGTTATCGCATAGCCTGGGCCAATCGGCAACGGACCAGCATGTGAACATCGCTCGGGATCTTGCTAATGCTCATACGTTGTTCAATGTGGCAAATACGGTCATTTTGATTGGGTTTGCCACGCCTCTGGCTCGTTTGGCAACGTGGCTTGTGAAAGACCGTCCGGAGAAAGGCCATCTTGCATTAGAGGCACAATATTTAGACGATATACTCATTGAGACTCCGTCACTTGCCCTAGATAGAGCTCGCCTAGAATTGATTCGGATGGGGGATCGGATCGTTGAAATGATTCGGAAAGCCGCCGATATCACCCTGATGGGAAATGAATTCGAGCTTGAACAACTTCAGGAATTAGACGACGAGATTGATTCTCTGTTTGAGCAGATTGCCAGGTACCTGGGTAAGGTCTCATCGCAGTCTCTCGGGCGTGAAGAGGCTTCCGATTTAAAGTTGTATCTGAATACGGCAAACGTATTGGAGAACATGGGGGATCTTATTGAATCAAGATTTGTGCACGCTGGCTTTGAGCGGTCCAAGCTCCATGAAGAGTTTAGTGCGGAGACTAGGCTACTCATGAAGGACTTAATTCTGTCTGTCATTCCAAGTGTTGAGTGGGCAATCGAGGCCATGGATACGAAAAGTGTAGACAAAGCAAATCAGATTCGGAATGAAAAAGGCAAGCTCACGATCAACATAACGCACCTTCAAGCTCACCTGGCGGTCCGGCTTTCGCTCAGCTCTGGCGAAAGAGCGCGCGTGTTTGGCCTAGAGTCCGAGATTGTAGAATCCTCCCGTCGGCTCTATGATTTGAGCAAGCGAATTGCTCGAAGCGTTTTGGACCGAGCGGAAGAGCTTGAGCGTGACTAGCGCAATACTAAAAAATGAAGCTCACCTGAAAGTTTGCACAAAAGAAACGGGGCGTTCATCTACCGATGAACGCCCCGTTCCGCAAGGCCTAATTCGTGTCTTAGAAGCTCAAAACTAGTCTTCGACGTTGTCGATTTGTGCTTTCTGCAGCTTGCCGCTGTAGTCTACATAAATGGTTTTGGTTTCCGTGTAGAACTCAAACACTTCCCATCCACCTTCACGGTGTCCGTTTCCAGTGCCTTTTACGCCGCCAAATGGCATGTGAGCTTCTGCGCCAATGGTTGGACCATTGATGTACGTGATTCCGGCTTCAATTTCGTGCATCGCTCTAAACGCCGTTGCAACATCTTTCGTATAGATGGCTGACGAAAGACCATATTCGATGTTATTGGCAACCTGAACGGCTTCTTCGTAGGAAGAGATTTTCAGGACCACCAATACAGGACCGAAGATTTCTTCTTTTGCGATGCGCATATTGGGAGTCACGCCTGTAAAGATGGTAGGCTCGTAGAACGTGCCATCGCTTACACCTTCGCCAGAAGGACGTTTTCCACCGATGAGCACCGTTGCGCCTTCTTCTTTACCAACACCAACGTAGTACTCAATCTTGTCCAATCCTTTCTGATTGATCACAGGACCCATTTCGGTGTCTTCAAGATTGCCGTATCCAATTTTTAGCTTGGATGCTTTCTCAGCTAAGCGAGATACTAATGCATCATGCACATCTTCGTGGACAATCAAGCGAGATGTCGCGGTGCAACGCTGTCCGGTTGTGCCAAATGCGCCCCACAAGAGGCCATCAATTACCAAGTCAAGATCTGCATCCGCAAGCACGATCATTGGGTTCTTGCCGCCCATCTCAAGCGAGAATCGCTTGTGCATGCGTCCACACGATTCGCCAATTTTAGAACCCGTTTCGGTAGAACCGGTAAATGACACAGCATTCACATCAGGGTGCTCGACCAACGCGCGACCTGTATTTCCACTTCCTTGAACAAGATTAACGACTCCCGGAGGCACTCCGCAGTCTTCAAATACTTTAACCAATAACGCGCCGCTGTGTGGAGCATCTTCGCTTGGCTTGAATACCACCGTATTGCCAGCGGCAAGCGCTGGGAATATTTTCCAGGTCGGCACTGCGACAGGGAAGTTCCACGCGGAAATAATGCCACAAACGCCAATTGGGCGCCGAATTGACATGTTAAATTTGTTCGGCATTTCAGACGGGACGGTATGTCCAAACAGTCTACGCGTCTCTGTCGCTGCGTAATAGGCCGTATCAATGGCTTCCTGTACGTCCCCCTTGGTTTCGAAAAACGGCTTACCCATTTCACGGGTCATTTGAAAAGCCAATTCGCTTTTGCGAGCCGTCAGAACATCCCCGATTTTTCGAAGAATGTCCCCACGTGCGGGAGCTGGCATCGTGCTCCATGCTTTAAAAGCACGCCTTGCAGCGCGAACAGCATCGTCTACATCTTCAACTCCGGACTCAGGAAATTTCCCGATCACATCGCTGTTGATGGCTGGATTAATATCTTTAAATGTGGCTCCGCTCGCGGCGTCCTGCCAAATTCCGTCTATGTAATTCTGATTCAATACGTCTGACATGGAGGTGCAGATCTGGTTCGATTAATAAGTAAGGGCAAATTAGCTTCTTGATAGAGGCAGTTCAAGCAAAGATTCTGCGCGGAAAATCAACTTTGGTCACAAAAAGAGATCGTATATTCTTAGTCTCAGCCCGAACCGGCTCCTCGTAGAAAACTTTAACTTGGCCCGACTAGATACGAAATGTTGAATTTGTCCGACAGGCTCTCGAATCGCGTAAAGATTGTGCCTCCTTCCGGCATTCGGCGATTTTTTGAAATCGCAGCCACGATGAAAGACGTAATTACCCTTGGAATCGGTGAACCGGATTTTATCTCTCCGGAGCCGATCCTTAGAGGTGCGCGAGAATCCATGGAGCGAGGATTCACAGGGTACACATCAAATGCAGGGATCGCTCCGCTACGGGAAGCAGTTTCTGAACAAATTCAGAAGCAATACGGCGTATCCTACAATCCAACCAATGAGATTCTGTTGACGGTTGGAGCAAGTGAAGCCATTCAATTAGCGATGTTGGCTCTTTTGAATCCGGGCGACGAAATCCTCATCCCTGAGCCCTGTTTTGTATCCTATGGCCCAACTGCAATTTTTGCGGGTGCCACGGTGTCATACGTGCCGACTTCGGTGAAAAACAATTTTCAGGTCACAGCAGCGGACATCGAGGCGCGCATTACACCGCGTACTAAACTGCTTTTTTTGGCGTATCCAAGTAACCCCACTGGTGCAGTTCTTAGGAGAGAGACGCTTGAAGAAATTGCCGAAGTTGTCGTGAAACACGACCTCCTCGTACTTTCTGATGAAATTTATGATCGACTTGTTTACGGGTCGGCATTCGAAGTAGGTCATACCTGTCTTCCTTCAATTGAAAGCCTCAGAGATCGAACCGTTTTGCTGGGTGGTTTCTCAAAAGCTTATGCGATGACGGGTTGGAGAGTCGGCTATGCATGCGCTCCGAAACCGATTTATGATGCGATGTACAAATTACATCAATACATCATCATGTCGGCACCAACTGCGAGTCAATGGGGGGCATTGGCTGCGATTAAAGAGTGTCAACCTGATGTGGAACGAATGCGACAAGCCTATGACGCACGCCGGCGTACCATTGTAGATGGCTTTAGAGCGGCGGGCGTGCCTACTTTCGAGCCGGAAGGCGCCTTTTATTGTTTCCCCGATATTACGTCGACGGGCCTATCGTCCGAAGAATTTGCCCAAGAGTTGCTTCAGGAAGAACATGTTGCCGTGGTTCCGGGAGATGCGTTTGGTCCATCTGGAACAGGCTATATTCGTTGCTCCTACGCTAATTCGATGGCTAATATTGAAGAATCTATTCGGCGGATTTCACGCTTTGCCATGAAAAAACAAGAGCAGTTTTCCCAAAAGGGTTGAGTTAGGAAATATGACTAAACTTTACATGCTGCTTTCAGCGGGTACGGCACTTCTTCTACATTTGGTCTTCGGCTGGCAGTATGCCGTTATCGGAGCCATTGTGGCTGGGGCTCTTTTTAAGGAAAAGCCTGTGATAGCAGGGATGCTAACCCTGGTGACATGCTGGGGAGGGTTAGTTATTTACAATTTTACAGTGGCTACCGAGGAGACCATGAAAATGGTCGGTATCATGGCAGCGATCATCGGCGATATCCCTTCATTCATGATTGTGGGGCTCACTGTATTGATTGCAGCAGTTTTAGGCGCCGCAGGTGGTTGGTTGGGTGCAGCACCTCTGCGCAAAATCTAGCCCATTCAGATATTTAGACATTTATAAATTTAATCGTCTGGCAGAATTCCTATGGACAAAGAACAGATTCGAAATTTGTTAGAGCGTATCGGTACGCTCAGGAGGTATCTTTGACGTTGAGAAACGAGCAGAGATCAGAAAAAGTCTTGAAAGCAAGCGTCTAGATCCCACCTTCTGGGACAATCCAGCTGAAGCACAGGTAACGGAAAAGGCCATTTCAATTGAAAAAGAGTGGCTGGACGCATGGAATGAGGTCAACACGAAGGGAGAAGACATTCAAACCCTCGTAGAAATGGCATCGGAAGAAGGGGAAGACCTAGACGCTGAAATTGCATCGGAATGCGCCGCATTAACAGTTTTAGTCGACGCACTAGAGTTAAAAAGTCTTCTGGCCGAGCCCGACGATCAGCGCGATGCCATTTTGACCATTCATCCAGGTGCTGGCGGTACGGAAAGTCAGGATTGGGCCGATATGTTACTCCGCATGTACACTCGGTGGGGAGAACGGAATGGCTACTCTATGCAGCTCCTCGATCATCAAGACGGAGATGTTGCAGGTATTAAAAGTGCCTCATTGGCGTTTAGGGGTGCCTTTGCATACGGTTACCTCAAATCAGAATCGGGCGTTCACCGGCTTGTTCGCATTAGTCCGTTCGACTCCAGTGGGAGGCGTCACACGTCGTTTTCTTCCGTCTTTGTATATCCTGAAATCGACGATTCAATTGAAGTTGATATCAAGCAAGATCAATTGGAGCTTCAGACATTTAGGTCTGGTGGTGCCGGCGGCCAAAACGTGAACAAAGTGGAGACTGGAGTTCGTTTTATTTGGACCGGTGAACTCTCAAATGGAGAATCTGCCCGGGTGGTAGCTGAGTGCACGGAGGAAAGAAGCCAGCTACAGAACAAGGAACGAGCAATGAATATGATCAAGAGCAGGATTTACCAGCTCGAGCGTAATATTCAAGAGGCCATAAAAAACGAAGTTGAGGGCAACAAGAAGAAGATAGAATGGGGCTCTCAAATTCGAAGTTATGTGTTTCAACCCTACACCATGGTAAATGACCACCGGACCGAGACAAAGATTACAGACGTTCAATCCGTTATGGATGGGGATTTGGATGTGTTTATCAAAGCATTTTTGACCCAATAGTCTAAAAAATGTCCACACAACGACATCGAGTTGACTTTTTAGTTTTAGGCAGCGGGGCTGCCGGGCTTTCTTACGCCTTGCAAGTGGCTGAATTCGGAAGTGTTGCAGTGATAACGAAAGCTGACGCTTCCGAAAGCAATACTCAGTATGCACAGGGCGGTATTGCGGCCGTAATGGACCAATCAGATAGTTTCGAAAACCACGTCCGTGATACATTGATCGCTGGTGCTGGGCTGTGCGATGAACAGGTGGTTCGAACCATAGTGGGCGAAGGTCCAAAGGAGATCAATCGTTTGATTGCGGAGGGGGCGTCTTTTTCCAAACAAGATGGAATACTTCATCTTGGCAGGGAAGGTGGTCACGGCAAAAGCCGAATTGTGCACGCCGCAGACACGACCGGTGAAGTAGTAGAAGAGACCTTATTAGACAGGGTAAAAAGCCACCCTAATATCCAGGTCTATCAACACCATTTTGCTCTGGAGTTGATCACAGATCACCATCTTGGCCAACACGTATCGAAAGTCCGGCCAGACATAAAGTGCTTTGGAGCGTACGTTTTCAACGAGAAATCGGCCGAAGTGGAAACGTGGTTGGCGAAATCCACGATGCTAGCTACTGGCGGAGCAGGGCAGGTCTATTTGCATACTACAAATCCGGGGGTAGCAACTGGGGATGGAGTTGCAATGGCATACAGAGCAAAAGCTCGCGTGGCCAACATGGAGTTTGTTCAGTTTCATCCCACCTCACTCTTTCATGAGGATGCGCGTTCCTTCCTCATCTCAGAAGCCGTACGAGGCGAAGGGGCCGTACTACTCAATCTTGATGGTCATCAATTTATGGAGCAGTACGATAGTCGAAAGGAGCTGGCTCCCAGGGACATCGTCGCCAGGGCCATTGACGACCAGTTGAAAACAAGAGGGGAGCAACACGTTTGGCTCGATATTTCGCACAAACCGGCAGATAGTATTTTACACCATTTTCCGCGAATTCATGCTCGCTGTATGGAAGTTGGTATCGATATCACGAAGGACAAAATTCCTGTCGTGCCTGCCGCGCACTATATGTGCGGCGGAGTATTTACGGATGTCAATGGGCAAACTTCAATTGAAAGGCTGCTGGCTTGTGGCGAAGTTGCATACACTGGTCTCCATGGAGCAAACAGACTGGCTTCAAACTCGTTACTCGAAGCGCTAGTTGTTGGTAGCCGATCGGCCAAATTGGCGGCGGAGTTAATCACAACCTCGACTTGGAATGAGGAGATTCCCGATTGGGACGATAGCGGAACGACTCATCCTGCTGAATGGGTGCTCATTTCTCACAACAAAGACGAATTACGTCGAATTATGTGGGACTACGTCGGCATTGTCCGTAGTAACCTTAGATTAGAACGGGCGGCAAGACGAATTGACCTCTTATACGAGGAAACGGAAACGTTTTATAGAAGGTCGCGCGTCTCCACGGGGCTCTGTGAGCTTCGCAATATGATAGCCGTTGCCTATTTAGTAATTCGAAGTGCCTCCATCAGGCGGGAAAGCAGAGGACTTCATTTTATTACGGACTACCCGGACACAGTAGAAAATGAACGCCGAGTAACGCTGATTTGAACGGGTGGGGATTGATTTACGTAGTTATTCTGGTGTATATTAAGTGTTGCGGAGGAAAAGGGGGGCTACCAGCCGCCCTTTTTTGTTGGAGATGGACTTTGGGGGCGCCCGTCCGAGCTTCGGACCGGGCGTTTTTTGCAAAGTCGATATTCAATTTTCGTATAACATAACGAGCTAACAGAGACTTACCCTGGAAGAAACGACCCTTAATACAAGCGAATTGAGTGCCGATCAGCACGTGCCAATGGACGTAAAGATTGTAAATCTGGCACAAGAAGTACTTATGCGCGATGAGTTATTCATCGTCGCCGTGGTAGTTCGTGGATCAAAAGGTTCACGATTCGTCGAGGTATACGTGGATGGAGATGACGGGGTAAGCGTCAGTGACTTGGCCAAAATTAGCCGTGAATTAGCTTTCGCCTTGGATGCGGAAGACGTTGTCAAAGGCAAGTACCTACTGAACGTTTCGACCCCAGGGGAGGAACGTTGCCTTCTGTTAGAAAGACAGTATCAGCGACACGTAGGTAAGCAATTGGTCATCTTGACCAATCATGAAGATGGAAGTAATCAGTTCGAAGGGGAAAACCTCGGCGTAACTGACGGCGTTCTGAGCCTAAAGATTTCGGATTCCGAATCAACAAAAGATGTGCCGCTTGATCGTATATCAAAGGCAAAAATTAAACTCCCTTGGTAGGGGCTGATTGGCCTTGTTGCCATGAAGCTGACAATTAAGAAAGGAAATAATGCAGAATTCTGATCTTGTTTCTTCGTTTGCGGAAATCGCACGGGAAAAGGGTATCGATCGCGATTCCCTCCAGCTTATTGTGGAGGATGTTTTTAAGGCGATGATCCGTAAGCGGTACGGTTCCGACGATTCTTTTGAGATCATTTTAAATCCCGATCACGGTGATATGCAGATTTTGCATATCAGGGAAGTGGTTGATAACTGGGCCGTTGAAGACCCCGTAACAGAAATTGAGGAAAAAGACGCTCAAGTCATTGACGAAGATTTCGAAGTAGGCGATGAAGTTGCTGAGGAAATCGAGTTTAAAGATTTCGGACGCCGAGCTGTTCTCACGGCTCGCCAGACGTTTAGTCAGCGAATTCGAGACATTGAAAAAGACAATGTCTTTGACTGGTACAAAGATTTGATCGGCGAAGTCGTTGTTGGTGAGCTGTATCAGATGAGACGGCGCGAAATCCTGATCATCCACAATAAAGTGGAATTGATCATGCCCCGAAATGAGCAGATTTACCGTGACAGGTTCCGCAAGGGGGACATGATTAGGGCGGTCATTAAGGAAGTACTTCGTGATAACGCCGGAAATCCATTAATTATAATTTCCCGTGCCGATCCTGTTTTCATGGAGCGCCTTTTTGAGCTAGAAGTGCCAGAAATCGACGAGGGAATTGTCGATATCAAGAAAATTGTTCGCGAACCGGGAGACCGTGCTAAAGTGGCTGTTATCAGCCATGATGATCGTATTGATCCAGTTGGAGCATGCGTTGGAATGAAAGGATCTAGGATTCATGCAGTGGTTCGGGAGCTTGGAAACGAAAACATCGACGTTGTCCAGTGGACTGAGGACAAACACGATATGATTAAGCGGGCTCTATCGCCAGCTAATCCTGTTTCTGTTCAGTTGAACGATGAATTAAATCCTCCACGAGCCAAAGTTGTGGTTCGCGCGGATGAAGTGAGCCAGGCAATTGGTCGCGGCGGTATTAATATCAGATTAGCATCTGCACTCTGCGGTTATGAAATCGACGTTTATCGCGAGATTTCGGAAGAAGAGGAAGATGTTGAAATCCAGGAATTCTCCGATGAAATTCGTGAAGATGTGCTTCAGCGTCTTCGTGATATTGGCTGTGATTCAGCACGTGCAGTGCTAGAATTGTCCAAGGACGAACTCATTAGAAGAACTGGAATGGAGGATGAGGATGCACAGCATGTGTTGAACGTCATCCGTAAAGAATTTGAAGAAGAGTCATCGTCATCGTCACCATCGAGTGAGGACACAGTGGAATAGTACACCTTTGGCCCTGAACATTTCTGTCCTCCAAATTTCGACTCATGTCAACGATTAAAAAATTTAAGAAAGTCCGCCTGTTCCAATTGGCTAAGGAGTTCAACGTTTCTGTTGATGCCTTAGTGGTACATATGGGTGAATCCGGTCACAAAGATGCCCTTACGGGATCCGGAATCAATGCCGCAATCACTACCGAGGAGGCATATGAGGACTTGTTGGACTATTTCGCTGACGATCGTGTTCAAGCTGAACGAGTTCAGAAAATGCGTGCAGCTCGTAAGGATGAAGGCGATGGAGGTGAAGATGCTCCGGCCGAAGTTAGTACAGAAACGGTTGAGGCTGTAGCCGAAGAACTAGTTGAAGAAGCCGTAGTTGAGGAAGCTGTTCAGGAAGTAATCCCAGAAGAGCCTGTTGCCGCTGAAGAGCCTTCCGAAGTCGAAATGGCCCCTAGCGAAGCCATTTCGAGTGCCAAGGAAGAGGTTGTTTCAGAGGGCCATTCGGACGAACAAGAATTAAGTGTAGTAGCTGAGCCACAAGCAGTGGCCAAGGAAGAAGAGCCTGCGGCCCTGCCAGACAAGGTGTTAGCCGATGAAGCTGAGAAGCTACCTAAAGTAGATTCCAAAGAAGACAAAAGTGATTCACCTGCGTCTGGCGAAGAGAATGTACAGCCTAAACCGGCCAAAGAAGAAACTCCTTCCGAGCCGCAAGAAGCCCCTAAAGAGGCAGATGCTGCAGTCGCAGTTGACGAAGTAAATGCTGAAGAGGTTGTTGTACTTCCTGATGTACCTGAAAAAGTGTTTTCTGCAGATCGGTACAAATTGACAGGTACGACCGTTCTTGGCAAGATTGACCTAGGAACCGTCGAAGATTCCGAGCCCGGTTCTAAACGAAAACGGAAGCGGAAACGGAAAAAAGTAGGTGCAGAGGATACAGCGCCTCGCGCCAAAGGTGAGGTCAAAGCTGCTCCTAAAAAAGAAGAAGCCAAAGGGAAAGGCAAAGCCAAAAAGAAAAAGGGTCCGGTTGTCGACGATAAAGATGTAGAAGCCACCCTGCAGGAAACGCTCCGCGAATTACAGGACGGTGTGAGCAAAGCCAGACAGAAGCGTAGACGTCAACGTAGAGATACGCGTGCAGCTGAGCGCGATAAGGCCGAAGAGGATTTGCAAGATCAGTTAAGCGTTTTGCAGGTCACCGAGTTTTTGTCTACGGGTGAGCTCGCAAACCTCATGGACGTTCAGGTTACTGAAGTAATCAGTACGCTCTTTGCTGCCGGTTTGATGGTATCCATTAACCAGCGACTAGATGCCGATACCATTACCATTGTTGCCGACGAGTTTGGTTTTGAAGTTGAGTTTATTACGGACTTCACCGCCACAGACATCGTAATTAAGGAAGATGCTCCAGAAGATCTAGAGCCTAGAGCTCCTGTAGTAACGGTCATGGGCCACGTTGACCACGGTAAAACTTCCCTATTGGACTACATTCGCAGCGCGGACGTTGTGAAAGGAGAAGCGGGTGGGATTACACAACATATTGGAGCCTACCAAGTTGTGCTTGCGTCTGGGAAAAACATCACATTCCTAGATACACCGGGTCACGAAGCCTTTACTGCCATGCGTGCTCGTGGAGCACAGGTAACTGACGTTGTTATTCTTGTTGTCGCCGCAGACGACGCTGTGATGCCTCAAACGATTGAAGCGATAAACCATGCTCAAGCAGCTGGCGTCCCAATGGTCGTGGCTATCAATAAAGTCGATAAAAGCGGTGCCAATACTGATCGCGTAATGCAGCAGTTGGCGGACAAAAACGTTCTCGTTGAGCAATGGGGCGGAAAAGTTCAGTGTGAGTTTGTTTCTGCCAAAACAGGACAAGGAATTCCAGAACTTCTAGACAGAGTCCTACTAGAGGCCGAGATGTTGGACCTCAAGGCCAATCCAAATCGAAATGCCGTTAGTACGGTTATCGAATCCAGATTGGAAAAAGGGCGAGGCAACGTTGCTACGGTGTTGGTTCGAAACGGAACATTGAAAATTGGAGATCCTTTCATTGCAGGTGTTTGCGCAGGTCGTGTTCGCGCCATGTTTGATGAAAGAGACCGCAGAATTAGCGAAGTTGGACCTTCAAGCCCAGCGTTGGTAATTGGACTAGATGGCGCTCCTGAAGTTGGAGACACATTTATTGTATTAGACGACGAGAAAGAAGCACGCGAACTAGCTTCCAAGCGTCAGCAAATCCACCGTGAGCAGTCTTTGCGTCAGCGTAAACATATTACACTGGACGAGATTGGTCGTCGATTGGCACTTGGTCAGTTCCGCGAACTGAACTTGATTGTTAAAGGAGACGTGGGTGGATCAGTTGAAGCATTGTCCGATTCCCTTATGAAACTGGGTACGGAAGAAGTGGTGGTTAATATCATCCATAAAGGAGTGGGAGCCATTAACGAAAGCGATGTCGTCCTTGCTTCTGCTTCTGATGCCATTATTATTGGTTTCCAGGTTCGGCCGGTTGTTGGCGCACGCCAATTAGCGGAACGCGAAGAAATTGACATTCGCCTATACTCAGTTATTTACAATGCCATTGAAGAAGTAAGAGATGCTCTAGAGGGTCTTCTTTCGCCTGATAAATCAGAGAAAATCAATGGTGTTGCTGAAGTCCGCGAGACCTTCAAGGTGCCAAAACAGGGTATGATTGCGGGTTGCCATATAATCGAAGGGAAAATTCGTCGTCCAGACAAAATCCACTTGGTTCGCGATGGCATTGTGATCTATGACGGTACACTGGCATCCCTCAAACGCTTCAAAGACGACGTCAGAGAAGTTACGAGCGGATACGATTGTGGAATGGGTATTGACGGGTTCAACGATTTGAAAGTGGGCGACCAGATCGAAGCTTACGAAATCGTTGAAACCAAACGTTTGCTTGAAAGATAGGCTCGGTGGTGTACTATGAGTATTAGAACGGAGAGGGTTGCCAGCCTCTTCCAGCGAGAGATTGCTGGGATATTGTCGCTGGAATATTCTGACCTATTGCACCCCATGGTCACGGTAACGGGTGTTCGTGTAACGAACGATTTAGCCATTGCCTATATCTATCTTTCCGTTCTTGGCGATTCTCCTACTCAAAAAAGCGCCGTACTTGCAAAGATCAAGGACTTTGCACCTAGAATTAGAAAAACGCTCGGTCAGGCCATCCGCCATCAGGTAAAAAGCATTCCAGAACTCCGTTTTTTCCTCGATCAAACACTGGAAAATGCCTACAAGATGGATCAGATCTTTGGAGAGATCCAAAAGGAACGCTCCGCTCGTACGGGCGAACCTCTGCCTGAGGATGATGAGAATCGAGAAGTGGGCGAGGATGGTTAATGGCGCTTGCACCCAATCCGGAAAGCGTACCGATATTTCGAGTTGGATCGAAGCTTGAGGGCTGGGATCCGCTTGTGCTTCTTATCGACAAACCAAAGGGATTGACGTCTTTTGACGTGATTCGGCGTCTACGGCGTATTGCACCTATTCGCAAAATTGGCCATGCTGGCACGCTGGACCCCATGGCTACTGGGTTACTGATATGCCTCTCGGGCAAAGCAACGCGTTTGATGAATCATTTTATGGGTCAGCGAAAGATTTACACAGGCGTGATTCGTCTAGGCCAAACGACCCCTTCGTTCGATGCTGAAACGGAGGTGAACCAAGAAAAGGATGCCTCGAATGTTTCAGACACGGATATTGAGCAGGCTTTGACTCAACTCACAGGCGAAATTACTCAACAGACTCCTGTTTATTCGGCTGTCAAGGTTGGTGGAGAGCGCTTGTATAAAAAGGCACGGAGGGGGGAGAAGGTAGTGCTTCCCTTTCGTCATGTTACGGTCCATGAGTTTTTGATTACCTCCAGAAACGGGGTAGATCTCAGCTTTCAGGTCACCTGTTCAAGCGGCACTTATGTACGCAGCCTGGCCCATGATCTTGGTCAGCTAGTTGGAGTTGGTGGCCATCTTGTCGAACTCCGACGCACAATGAGTGGATCACTTTCGGTGGATGAGGCCTGGCCACTTTCCGAGCTTTTGGAACAGAACCAGCCGGTACTTGGTGATGGTTGATTTCCGACTTGGCGGCCCCATTAAGAATAACACCGTTGTTACCATCGGAAGTTTTGATGGGGTGCATCTAGGCCACCAGTCCATCCTAAATGTGATGCAAGCCGAGGCCCAGGCGTGGGGTCTAGAAACGTTGGTTGCTAGTTTTGACCCACATCCAAGGGAGGTTCTAACCTCTGAGTGCAAATTGCTGCTTTCTCCGGTAGAAGAACGTTCTAAGTTGCTTGCTGAGCAACGAATTCATCACCATGCGCTCATTCCCTTTAGCGTCGAGTTGTCCCAAACCGAACCGGAGGACTTCGTTAAGTCCATCTTGGTTGATCTGTTTCGGGTAAAACGACTTATTGTTGGCTATGATCATCGGTTTGGCCGCAATCGAAGGGGAGACGTTTCTCTGCTGCAGAGCATGGGGCAAGAGTTAGATTTCAAAGTGATTGAATGTGACGAAGTCGTAATTGACTCGGAAACCATTTCATCCTCGGGCATTCGAACGTTGTTGTCCGTTGGTAGCGTCTCAAGCGCATCTGCTCAATTGGGCAGGAGGTATAGCGTAACAGGCACGGTAGTTCGAGGAGCAGGAAGGGGGAAGGGAATAGGTATTCCGACTGCGAATATTGAAGTCCATCCTTCAAACAAACTCATCCCCAAAAACGGGGTTTATGCAGTTCGAGCCGAAATAGATTCAAACGGAGAGATGTTGGGTGGTATGATGAACATCGGTTCTCGTCCCACATTTGAACGCTCAGGCCCCGTTAGGCTTGAAGTAAATCTATTTGATTTCGGCGGTGATTTATACGATCGTGAAGTTCGTGTTGAATTCGTCGAAAGAGTGCGAGATGAGCGTAAATTTGGCTCCGCATCGGACCTAATCGAGCAACTTAATGCAGATAGGGTGCGTTGCAACGGCTTGTTAAGCGCAATATCTTAACGAGCTAGGACAAACTGTCCCATTTATTGATAGGATTCGGTTTCAATCAGGTATTTCCTCTTAGCAGGTATTTCCTCTTGAAGTACGGGTTCTTCTTTAGCATGGTATTAATCTAAAGAGGTTCTCAAATGATTTCAAAAGACCAAAAATTAGAACTGATTGATCAGTTCGGCAAAAGTAAAGCAGATACAGGCACCTCTGAAGTGCAGATTGCAATTTTCAGTACCCGTATCAAAGAATTGACAGAACACCTGAAAATTCATAACAAAGACCACTCAACAAGACGTGGATTGCTTCAATTAGTTGGTAAACGACGCAGATTGCTTAATTATCTGATGGATACTGACATTGAACGATACCGTACGATTATTGCTGAGCTTGGTATCCGTAAGTAGTATGATGCGGCGCGTTCGAAGAATCGAACGCGCCGCACTCATTTCATGTCACGTCTTCCAACATCTTTTCCGGGTAAGACGTGGCATCGTGAGGCACAAGTTCGAATGCCGTAACTCCTTGTTAGGCAAGTTATTAGGCAGTCTCACTTTATTGTATGTGTAGGAAAGGAAGAAAAACAGACAATTGTATATGTCAGAAGCAACAATCCGGGAAATCGAATACGCACCCGGAAAAGTAATGTCTATCGAGACGGGACGTCTCGCTAAACAAGCCGATGGAGCAGTCGTTGCTCGCATTGGCGACACCATGGTAATGTGTACTGCTGTTCTCGCAAGAGACGTTCGGGAAGGCCAAAGCTTTTTCCCGCTTACGGTCGATTACCGTGAAAAATTTTGTGCGGGGGGTAAGATCCCTGGCGGTTTCATTAAGCGTGAAGGACGCTCTACAGATAAAGAGACGCTTTCCTCACGCCTGATTGACCGCGCACTGCGCCCTTTGTTCGGAGATAATTTCTTCAACGAAGTGCAGATCATTTGTAGTGTTATATCTGCAGACGATGAAAACGACGGCGATGTTATAGCCGGCGTGGGTGCTTCGGCAGCGCTTTTGCTAGCCGGTGCTCCTTTTGATGGCCCAATTGCAGAAGTTCGCATTGGCCGTGTAGATGGCCAGTTCATTGTGAACCCAACTCTCGAAGAACTTACATCTTCCGACATCAACTTGATTGTTGCTGGAAAGAGTGACGCAATCGTGATGGTAGAAGGGGAGATGGATGAAGTATCCGAAGAGGAAATGCTTGAAGCCCTTTCGGTTGCACATGAGTCCATCAAGATTTTGTGCCAAGGTCAGATTGACCTCGTCGCAGATTTTGGAGGAGCCAAAACCTTCGAATATACTCCTGTAGGCTTGCCTGATGGAGTCGTTGAAGCAGTTCGCGAATTTGCGTCTGCACGATTGGAAGAGCACATTCTAAAACCGTATTCGAAAGAAACGTTTTATGGTGGCATTTCAGAAATCAAAGCAGAAGTTGTAACTCACTTCCTAGGAGAAGGAGAAGACGCGGTTTCAGCAACGGAACAAGGCTGGACTAAATCAGACATCAAAGAAGCTGTAGGCAAGGTTGAGTCTGATGTCATGCGTGAACTCATCTTGCGCGACGGACGAAGAATTGACGGTCGTGGCCTAACTGATGTTCGTAACATTTGGACCGAAGTTGGCTACCTTCCTCGCGTTCACGGTTCTGCCGTTTTCACTCGTGGAGAAACTCAAGTTATCTCTAGTGTGACATTGGGCACAGGAAAAGATGTTCAGCCTGTCGATCAGGTGTTCGACAACAAAGACAAATCCTTTTACCTGCATTACAGCTTTCCTCCGTTCAGCGTAGGAGAAGCAAAGTTCTTGCGTGGACCGGGACGTCGTGAAATTGGTCATGGTATGCTTGCCGAACGTGCTCTTCAAAGCATGATCCCAAGTCAGGAAGAATTTCCTTACACCATTCGTATCAATGCGGACGTGCTTGAATCAAACGGCTCGTCCTCTATGGCCAGCGTTTGCTCGGGCTCAATGGCCATGATGGATGCAGGTGTACCTCTTCGCAAGGCCGTTTCTGGTATTGCAATGGGTTTGATCAGCGACGGTAAACGTACCGCAGTCCTAACCGATATCCTCGGAACGGAAGATCACCTGGGAGACATGGACTTCAAACTTACGGGAACGCGTGATGGTCTAACTGCTTGCCAGATGGACATCAAGATTGCCGGATTGAGCCATGATCTCATGTCGAAAGCGCTTCTTCAAGCAAAAGATGCTCGCTTGCACATTCTGGACATTATGGACGAAACCCTCGCTGAAGCCAGAGAGGACCTTTCACCATTTGCTCCACGCCTAACCCAAATCACAATCGATTCTAGCTTCATTGGAGCGATTATCGGCCCCGGTGGTAAAGTGATTCAGGGCATTCAGCGCGAAACCAATACAAACATTGAGATTCGCGAAGAGGAAGGTGTTGGTATTGTTGTTATTGCAGCGACCAACGGCGAAGACGCAGAAGCTGCTCTTGAAATTGTTCGAGGAATCGTAACGGTTCCTGAAGAAGGTCAGGACTACGAAGGTACCGTGCGCAAAGTCGAAGGCTTTGGTGCGATCGTTGAAATTCTGCCAGGCAAAGAAGGTCTTCTTCACGTCTCAGAACTTGACTACGGTTACGTTGATAATGTCCATGACTATCTCGAAGTTGGTGACAAAATCAAAGTTCAGCTCATTGAAGTTCGCGACGATGGTAAACTTCGATTTAGCCGGAAGCCGTTTCTTGAAAAACCAGAAGGTTATGAAGAACGTCCGCGCGAACGCCGTGAAGGCGGCGGTGGACGTGGAAGGGATGGCGGTGGTCGCGGACGCGGCGGCCGTGATGGTGGTCGCGACGGAGGTCGTGACAGACGCTGATAGCCCTCTCCAAGAAAAGGGCCTATTCTTTAGAAAAGCGGAGGCCATGTGGCCTCCGCTTTTCTAGTATTGTTTTGTTGCATCAATTTTAACGTAGCTGTATGCCTGATTCATTTCAGAAAAGCGTTTTAGACAACGGTGTCAGAGTCATAACTGAGCACATACCTTCGGTAAGGAGTATTTCGGTCGGTGCTTGGATTGGTGCTGGAAGTCGAGATGAGAGCGATCTTGAGAGCGGAATGTGCCACTTTATAGAGCACATGGTGTTCAAGGGCACATTAAAACGCCGAATGCATCATATTGCCCAGCGAATGGAAAATGTGGGCGGGTATTTAAACGCGTTTACTTCCAAAGAGTACACCTGTTTTTATGCCCGCAGTTTAGATGAACATCTTCCGCGTGCATTGGACACGGTAATCGATCTAATCCATACACCGACGTTTCCTGAGAAGGAAATCGAGAAGGAAAAGGATGTGATTGTTGAGGAGATGAAGATGTATGAGGATACGCCCGACGATCGAGTATTTGACCATCTCGACGCAGCGCTTTATCCCGGAAGTGCCATGGGGCGGCCGGTAATTGGGACGGAGGAAACGGTGCGTTCTTTTACCCGAGAAGGACTTATGTCCTTTCTAAATCGCCACTATGTTGAATCTAACACCATTATTGCGATTGCTGGGAATGTCTCTCACAAAAAAGCTGTCAAGCTAGTCGAAAAGTACTATTCCCAATCCAACCCAATTTTGGATGCTGGCGAGCGTGAGGGCATACTTGATTATAGCCCCTCTGTATTCTCTGAAAAACGCCCAGTTCAACAGGCTCACCTAATTTTGGGAACGAGGGCCTATGACGTTCACGACCCGAAACGCGTGGCTCTATCTGTACTGAACACCATCTTGGGTGGCGGTATGTCGAGCCGTTTAAATCAGAATATTCGTGAGAGATACGGATATTGCTATAACATTTATTCCTTCAACAATCTGCATTCTGATATTGGTGATTTTGGCGTCTATATGGGTACAGACGCCAAAAAAGTGGACCATTCAGTAAAACTGATCTATCGAGAGTTTGATAAGCTGCTCAAAAAGTCCGTAACCAAAATGGAATTGGATCGGGCAAAAAGTCAGGCTAAAGGATCTATTATGCTTGGCCTAGAGAGCATGGGAAGCCGAATGATGCGCATTGGGAGACAGGAATTGTATTATCAAAGATACTATTCGTTGGATTCCATTTTAAACATGATTGAAGCCGTTTCAATGGATGATATTATGGACGTTGCAACAGAAATATTGGACCCGTCCCAGTATTCATTGATTAAAATCATTCCTGAAACTGAAGGACCGGCAGCCTTGGAGAAATAAGATGAAAATAGTAGTAACAGGTGGTGCAGGGTTTATTGGCTCGCATGTAGTCGACTCCCTGCTCGAAAGAGGGCATGTCGTTCACGTAATTGACGATTTGTCGGGTGGGTACCGGAAACAGGTCTCTGAGCGTGCCATATTTCATCAACTAGACATTCGAGATGCTTCAATTGCTGCTCTTTGGGAAGAGCACAACTTTGAAGTGATGTTTCATCTAGCTGCTCAAATGGATGTTCGCAAATCGGTCGCGGACCCTAGATACGATGCAGATGTGAACATTGGAGGCCTGCTCAATTTGATGGAAGCGGGACGTAAAAACGGCCTTAAGAAAGTCGTTTTTTCATCTACCGGAGGTGCTATCTATGGAGAACCTGAAAAGGTGCCACAGGACGAGATGCACACCTTGCAACCTCTTTCTCCGTATGGGATAACCAAATTGAGTTCTGAAAAGTATCTCCATTTCTACAAACTTACCTACGGAATCGACTACGTGGCCCTCAGATATGGGAATGTCTACGGCCCCCGTCAAAATCCTCATGGTGAAGCGGGAGTCGTCGCCATTTTTTCAGAGAAAATGTTAGATGGAGTTCAGCCTTTCATTAATGGTGATGGTCAACAAACGCGTGATTACGTGTTCGTTTCAGATGTCGTGAATGCGAATATGAAAGCCTTGGAGTTCAGCAGTTCTGATATCTTTAATGTTGGGACAGGAGTTGAAACCAACGTTGTTCAGCTTTTTCAGACACTGAGAGATGCGTTGGCCCCGAATATGAAGGATGCCTTTGCTCCAGGGAAACCAGGAGAGCAAATGAGATCAGTTTTGGATTATTCTAAATCTGAAAGAACATTAGGTTGGACTCCCAAAGTGGATGTGACACAAGGGCTAAGAACGGTGGCTCACTGGTTCCGAGACCAGAAAGAACGCACGGAATAGACGGAAACGATGTATAAGGTTCGACTGCAGCAATTTGAAGGACCGCTGGATCTTCTGCTCTTTTTTCTTCGGAGAGATGAGTTGGATATCCAGGACATCCCAATTGCGTCCATTGCAGACGAGTTTCTGGATTACGTGAAATACATGGAAGAGGTCGACCTCGACGGCGTAGGCGACTTTCTCTACATGGCAGCCGTGCTCATTAGTATCAAAGCAAAGATGCTATTGCCAGGCGCCGAGGTGGATGAAGAGGGAGAACCAATAGACCCTCGTCAAGAGTTAGTCGAACGACTTCTTGAATACATTCGCTTTAAAGAAGCGACGGAAATACTTGATCAGAAGTATGAAGAGAGGAGTGAGAGGCACAATCGGGGAGTAGCCTCAGCAATTGACCAAGTTGAATACAAGGGCGAAGAAGAACTTGTTGAAGCCACCGTTTTTGACTTGATACTCGCCCTTAAGCGTGTCCTTACTGATGCACCAGACGAGGTGTATCACGCGATCGAAGCTGAGTCGTACACACTGCAGGATCAGAGAGCGCTTCTGAAGACCACTCTTGAGGTGGGAAAGCAGCAGTCTTTCGTTGGAATTGTTACGGGGCATTCCAAGCCGTTTATAATCACTACATTCTTGTCCATTTTAGAAATGGCAAGACTGCAAGAAATTGATATCTTTCTTGGAACTGACCCTAGTGATTTTTTCATCACCTTGACAGGGGTGAATGCCGAGCCTGAAGAAGATTTTGAGGGAATCAAGGAGACTGATGAGTGAGACACCCCCACATAGTGAACCAAAAAATCAGGCTGAAGCTAACATTCAAGGACTAGGGTCTACGCGGCTTGAAAGTGCAGTTGAGGCCCTCATCTTTGCAACGGAAGAACCCATCACTGCTCATCTGTTGGGTCTAACATTTGCAGAAACAACGGGTGAAGATGCGCCGACCGCTACGGAAATAGAATCAGTGGTGGATAGGCTAAACCTGATGTATGAACGAACCTCAAGATCATTTCGAATTGAAAAGTGGGGAGGAGGGTATCGATTTGCAACCATTACTTCTGTTTCACCCTTCATCAAGGCCTTGTTTGTTACAGATAGGCAGCGCAAACTGTCTCGCACATTGATGGAATCGCTGGCCATCCTGTCTTACCGGCAGCCAGCATCTCGAAGTGAGTTGGAATTTATCCGAGGAGTCGATTGTGACTATGCGCTGAGGAAACTGATGGAGTTCGGCTTAATCGATGTCGTGGGTCGTTCAGAATCGGTTGGCAGACCATTGCTTTACGGCACGACCCCACGCTTTCTGGACCTATTTGGACTTCAATCAATTTCAGACTTACCAAATTTGCGTGAGCTTGAAGCTATTCTGGACGACCCGGCGTTCCAGAAAGAGAAAGCACGGATGTTAATGACCACAGCGGTTCAATTGCCTTTGAATGTCGAAGGGAATTCCGAAGTAGAACAAGGGAATGGAGTAGAGTTGGAATCTGATGAAGAATCGCAGGACTGAGAAACCACATAGACAGCGACCGCGAAGTGCCAAACACAAAGCGGCAAACTCAACAGAAGGCAAAAGACCGTTTGAGCACAATCTGGATCTAACTGAACCGGTTCGGCTCAATCGCTTTATTGCCCGTAGTGGGGTTTGCTCTCGAAGAGAAGCAGACACCATGATTGAGAAGGGATTGGTATCCATTAACGGCGTCGCCGTGACAGAACTGGGCACCAAGGTTTCCCATGGAGATTCTGTTCAAGTAAATGGTAAGCGAATTGTACCGACCGACAAGCAATATGTCTTGTTAAACAAACCAACGGACACCATAACCACGACCTCCGACGATAAAGGTCGGACTTCTGTTATGGACTTAGTTGAGTTCGAACAGAACGGGATGAAAGGAATGTTTCCCGTAGGCCGGTTGGACCGCCATACTACCGGTGTTCTAATCCTAACCAATGATGGCATGTTAGCCCATAGGCTAACCCATCCAAGCTTCCTCATAGACAAAGACTACCTCGTCGAGACCACTGAGGTGGTTAGCGAGGAGAACATGAATAAGCTGATGACGGGAATCGAACTGGAAGACGGGTTGGTGAAAGCCGATCGAGTCGAACGAGTGGATCCTCGAATTGGCAATCTATTTCTAGTTCGCATTCACGAAGGGAAAAACAGACAAGTACGCCGCATGTTTGAATCACTTGGGGCTGAAGTAAAAAAATTAGAGCGGACAACCTACGCGGGTCTAACGGCCAAAGGTGTTCGACGAGGAAAGTGGAGAAGACTCACTCGCGATGAAGTGACAGGACTCTACAGAAAAGTAAAATTATAAGGGAAAAGACGTATGCAATCTGCTGAAAGAAAAACGTTTACTCATGGTGCGGAGCTTCATTCGTCGCATCCTAAGTTCAAGGGAGAGGGTCTCACGTACGATGATGTATTATTGATTCCTGCCCGATCGGATGTGATGCCGCGGGAAGTGTCTACTGCAACTCAGCTGACTAAAAACATTACGCTAAATATCCCTGTCGTATCTGCAGCCATGGATACCGTGACTGAATCGGATATGGCTATTGCGATGGCGCGTGAGGGGGGAGTCGGGGTGTTGCACAAAAACATGTCTATTGAGCAGCAAGCTGCGGAAGTTCGACGTGTAAAACGCTCAGAAAGTGGGATGATTATGGATCCTATCACCCTTTCTCCTAACGACACCGTTGCCGACGCTCGGGCCATGATGTCCCGTTTTTCAATCGGAGGCATCCCGGTTGTTGGGCCAGACAATGTTTTGATGGGAATTGCAACGAATAGAGATCTTCGATTTCAGCTCGACGGTGCTATTCCACTTTCCGAGGTCATGACCCCGGCGCCCCTTATCATTGCACCTGCTGGCACAACGCTTGAAGAAGCAGAAGCTATCCTGCAAAATCATAAAATTGAGAAGTTGCCCGTTGTCGATTCGAAAAATCGTCTTACTGGTCTCATTACGTTTAAGGATATTCAGAAAAAGAAACAGTTTCCGAACGCTTGTAAAGACCGGCATGGTAGGCTTCGCGTAGGAGCCGCCGTCGGGGTTACTCCTGACACGCTGGACAGGGTTAAGGCCCTGGTAGCTGCTGAGGTTGATTTTGTGACCATTGACACAGCTCATGGGCACAGCACGCACGTATTGAATACCGTAGCTAAAGTTAGAAAAGCATATCCAGATCTTGATATCGTTGCAGGAAACGTGGCAACTGCTGAGGCTACACTTGATTTGATCGAAGCTGGTGCCGATTGCGTGAAAGTTGGAATTGGGCCTGGATCCATCTGCACAACGCGAATTGTTGCTGGTGTGGGCGTTCCTCAGCTAAGCGCTGTGATTGAGTGCTCCGAAGCAGCTCGGTCTAAAGGCGTTCCCATCATTGCAGATGGCGGCATTAAGCAGACTGGAGATATCGCCAAAGCATTAGCAGCCGGAGCTCACAGTGTGATGATAGGCGGCCTATTTGCTCGTGTTGAAGAAAGCCCGGGTGAGACCATTCTGTACGAAGGCCGCAAGTACAAAACCTATAGAGGCATGGGATCGCTTGGAGCGATGGAAGCGGGTAGTAAAGATCGCTATTTCCAGGACGTGGAGGACGATATCAAGAAGCTCGTTCCCGAAGGCATTGAGGGTCGGGTGCCATATGGTGGATCTCTTCACGAGGTGGTCTATCAAATGATGGGTGGTCTTCGTTCTGCAATGGGATATTGTGGCTGTAAGACTACAATGGAACTGTTCGCAAATGCTCAATTCGTACGTATTTCAGCCTCTTCCTTCGTCGAATCGCATCCTCACAACATCGCCATTACTAAAGAAGCGCCGAACTACAGCACCAGGTCATAAACAATAGATGTTTTCAACTCGACAGAACGAATTAAGAAATGCGGTTGGGTTGGAAGAGCGTCACGCTTGTTTGGTTAGCTCGGGACCGGACGTAAGATGGCTGTCCGGTTTTACTGGATCGAATGCTTCTGTTCTGCTCATGTCCGATTCTGCTCATCTTTTTACGGATGGGAGGTATACGGAGCAGGCTACTCAAGAGACTGAGGGCTTGGAAATCCACATTGGTTCGGGCTCAACCATTGATTCGGCTCACACGTGGGCTCGGAATCACCAGATTACTGACCTGATTGTAAGCGCAGGGCTGTTGACCTATCAAGAAGGGCTTAGTCTTTTCCATGGAGATAGGCCGCTTCAGTATCGAGAAATATCGTCCTTTTTGCAGTTGCTACGAGCGGAAAAGAGTCTACTTGAAACGAACTCGATTAGAACCGCACTTCGGATAACAGAACAGGTGGTAGCAGATGTCCTTCCCATGATACGCGAAGGCATTACGGAGAAAGAACTGGCTACAGAAATTGACTACCGGCAGCGATGCCTTGGTGCTGAAAAGAGCTCATTCGAGACCATTGTTGCATTTGGGAAGCATTCTTCGCTTCCACATGCTCGACCTGGTAACGCTAAACTCACCTCCAATACACCCATTTTGTTGGATTTTGGATGTGTTATTGACGGCTATGCGTCTGATATGACGCGCATGATTCACTTTGGAAAACCAACTGGTGAGTTTCTGCAAACCTATGCAACGGTTCACGACGCGCTTGACCGCTCTCTCGGTGCGGCAAAGGCCGGTATAACGGGAAAAGATTTAGATGCAGTTGCTCGAAATACGTTCAAAAAGGCTGGCGTGGAGTCTTATTTTTGTCATAGCCTCGGACATGGCGTAGGTCTCGATATTCATGAATGGCCTTCTGTTTCATCCAGAAACTCAGACAAATTGCCAGAACACTGTATAATTACCATTGAGCCGGGTCTATATTTACCGGGTAAATACGGAATTCGAATTGAAAATATGGTCCAGCTAACGGCAGACGGCTGTGACAAGTTAAACGACCTTACGACTGAATTACTTGTTTTATGAGCCTTTCTAAGAATTATGAACCGTTTGTCCATCCCATTCAGCTGTCTGCCGAAGAAGCAGTAGGGCGCTCTAAATCGATTCACGAGTTGCTTGATGGAAGGCGTACCATTCGCGATTTTAGCACCCAAGAAGTACCGCTAGAAGTCATTCAGAATTGCATCCTAGCTGCTTCTACCGCGCCTAGTGGTGCTCATAAACAGCCGTGGCATTTTGCTGTAGTTTCCGATCCATCCAAGAAAAAATTGATTCGAGAGGCGGCAGAGCAAGAAGAGCGCGAATTTTATTCAGGAAAGGCCCCAGAGGAGTGGATTGAAGCCTTGCGGCCTTTTGGCACAGATGAAAACAAGCCGTTTTTGGAACTCGCACCGTACTTAATCGGCATCTTCGCTAGGAATTACGAGCTTGAAAAGGACGGTTCACGGTCCAAAAACTATTATGTATCGGAGTCCGTCGGGATCGCAACCGGAATGTTAATATCCGCGCTTCATCAGGCCGGTTTGAGCACCCTTACTCACACGCCGAGCCCAATGGGGTTTCTAAATGAAATAATGGACCGACCGTCACACGAGCGAGCACTTATTCTCTTGGTTGTGGGTTACCCCGCTAAAAATGCCTCGGTGCCCGTTTTGAAGCGAAAAACCTTGTCTGAAATCGCCTCATTTCTTTAGGTTTATGCAGGCACCACCAGACAAACATGCTGTAGTACTTGCGTATTACTTTCCCCCGTTGGGGCTTTCTGGCGTTCAACGGATCGCGAAATTAGTTAAGTACTTGCCTTTATTTGGGTGGAAAGTCACCGTAATAACACCTGAGCCGGGTTCGTATTTCGCATTTGATGAACAACTTTTGGCGGAGGTTTCCGAAAATCCACACGTCCGTATTGAACGAACGCGTTCATGGGATCCAACCCGGCTTAAGAAATCCAGCGGCTCGAACCTGATTCCATTTCCCGAGGAAGCATCGAGAAAGCTGTTTAGCACCCTAAGCCAGTGGGTCTTGGTGCCAGATAACAAGATTGGCTGGAAGCGATTCGCTGTGAAGCGGGCCATTGAATGTCACGCTCAAACGCCATTTGATTTAGTATTCGCTACCGCGCCTCCATATACCTCATTTCTTGCGGGCAGGGAAGTCGCAACCAGGCTGGGAATCCCATTGGTCCTGGACTACAGAGACGACTGGATAGGCAACCCAAGGCATTTGTACCCAACGTATTGGCATAAGGCGCTGAACCAACGCTATGAACGCCAAGCGATTGCGGCAAGCAAGCTCGTGTTCTCGATAAACGCTCAGATTGCCCAGTCTATTCAGAACAGACATCCCGAATGCGCCTCGCGAGTATCTGTTGTGCCGCAAGGTTTTGACCCTGAGGATTTCGAGGGCCATTCGTCTAGTAGTGCCGAAAGTAGTCCGGCCGCTTCGCCCGGCAAGATGACCTTCTTGTACGCCGGTGTTTTTTATGACGCACAACAACCAGACAGCTTCCTGAACGCCCTCCATCGCGTATTTGAACGACGGCCTGAGTTTAAAAACGTCGTCCAGGCGCGGTTTGTGGGACTTTTCCCTGAATCAGGGAAACGACTTATTGAGCAATTGGACTTAGATGTCGCAACAGAAATGACCGGTTATGTTGACCACAACGAATCTGTTTCGGCGCTGACGGAATGCGATGTAGCTTGGATGATTGTCGGGCGGCAAAAAGGGGAAGAGGGCATTTCAACAGGAAAGCTGTTTGAATACTTCGGATCTCGCAAACCCATTTTAGGACTTGTACCGGATGGTGCTGCCAGAGAAGCGCTTGTTCAGTATGGCAATGCCAGATGTGTTTACCCTGACGACGTAGAAGGCATTTCAGAAGCGATTGAAGCCCTGATCACGGACTGGCAGAACGGAAAACTGAGGCTAGCTGATGCAGAAAAAGCCGAGCCGTACAATCGCAAGAAACAAGCGGCACACATTGCTTCCATGTTTGACCAAATCGTGCTATAAATAGCTCAGGTTGAATGCATTTCGCTTCATTTATTTCGTAGATTGCGACCACTGTTTTACGGATCATTAAAACCTTGTCAACCCCTTTTATTCATGAGTGGAATTGTCCCAGCGTCAAAGACGATAGAAATATTCAGCACCTTTGATGAGTTGGAGCGCATAGTGGATGAAGCCGAGGCATTTTTCGGATTGTGCTTCACAGAGGATGAAAAAGTGTACGTTGGGGTGTTGCTGGCTAGCGAAGCGGTCACAAATGCCATTGAACACGGAAACGGTTTAGATGAGACCAAAAAGGTCACCGTCCTCTTCAAGTGTTCCGATAATCTGGTTGAGTTATGGGTCGAAGATCAAGGACCTGGATTCGATCGTAGCTCCGTTGCCGACCCACTAGACGAAGACCATTTGTTGGCAGATGGAGGCCGAGGTATTTTCCTAATAGAGAAGCTCGCCGACGACGTCAGATACGAGAACGAAGGCCGCAAAATCGGAATTATGTTCAACCGATAGGGCCTAAGAACGTCCCCTTCAGGTTTTAATCGCAGATATGACGTTGGCAGCGGCATCCGTTCCGTCTACATCTATCCAGGTCGCGGACTTATAACGACCGTACCACGTCAACTGCCTTTTGGCATATCGACGCGAATTCCTCTTCATCAGCTCAATGGCATCTCTCAGCGAGATCTCTCCTTTTAAATGAGGGACCAGCTCTTGGTAACCAATGGTTTTAAGGGAATTGAAGTCGTTTTGGGCGTTTTCCCTGTAGATTCGCGACACTTCTTCCAACAGCCCTTCCCTAACCATTTCGTCTACGCGTTGGTCGATACGCTTGTATAGCTCTGAACGCTCCCGAAAAAGGACGAAGAGCCTAAAGTCAAAGTTGGAAAGGGGAGGAGGGGCATGGAAGCTTGAAAGTGGGTGTCCCGTTCCATTGAAAACCTCAAGTCCTCTAATAATGCGCTGACTCTTTGTTGCGTCCAGCGTGGCTGCAAAAGTGGGATCCACTTGAAGTAGTTCGCGATACATTTCACCCGGACCTTCGCGCTCAAGCCTAGCATTCAGCTCAAGCCGAATAGATTCTTTAACCTTTGGAATGTCAGAAAGTCCTTCAATTAGCGCGTGCACGTAAAGAGTAGAGCCACCCGTTACAACTGCTCCCATGTTTCGATTTTGAAGATCTTCGACGATGGGTTCAACTCGATTCGCAAACATTCCTGCTGAATACGGCTCCGATAGGTCTATTTCTTGAATCAGATGATGAGGCACAGATGCCAATTCTGCGGCCGTTGGCGCAGCCGTTACGATGCCGAAGTCTCGATAAATCTGGCGGCTATCCGCTGATATGATCTCCGCGTTCATCTCCTTAGCGACACGAAGGCTCGTACTCGTTTTTCCAACCGCAGTTGGCCCGGCTATGATGGGAATAATGGGGCGCATGGCCATGTCAGTCCTTTTTCAAGTCAAGATTGATGTAGTCTGCTGCGCTATCTCTTAGCCTGTCACGTTGATGGACATAGACCATGGTGGTTTCAATCTGTTTATGACGGGCATGGCTTTGGACCTGCTGAATGGACGCTCCGGCCTCGATAGCCAGCGTACAGCCCGTGTGACGCAGCGTATGGGCGCCAATTTCCGGTAGACCGGCAACCAGCGCCGCTCCGCGGACAATCCTATAGATACTGGTTGGGGTTAATCTGCCGCCAAGATTTCGTCTAGAAAGAGACCTCCAAAGAGGCCCAGAGGCTATTCCATAAGCCTCTTTATGTACTTCAATGGCTTCAACCACGTGCTCAGGGATTTTCACGTATTGATCTGCGCCGCCTTTTGTGTAAGGCAAATCCAAGATCCAGTATTTACCCAAAGGACGAATATGTTCGACATCCATGGATGCTACTTCGCTACGCCTAAGTACACAATGCAGCATGGTGAGCATCATGGCATGGTTTCGAACACTCTGCTCAGCAGCCGAATTCAAGAGTCTGTTTGCTTGGTCCGAAGTCAAAACGATCAAAACCCGATCCTTTGTCCGGACAGACTTGATCCGCCGAATGAGTTGCCTGTGGGCCGGATTGTTTTCAATTACACCCAACGCGTGAAGCCAATCATAAAATCCACGAATGGCTGCAACACGCCGTCTGATGGTTGATGATTTGGATCCGGCTGCTTCAAGCGCTGCGATATACTTATTAACAGCAACAAAGGAAACGGATTTTGCTTCGACAAGAGAAACATCCTCAGAACCAAAAAAATCGACGAGGTCTGTTCGATAAGCTCGCCGAGTCGAGGGTCTATCGAACTTTAACAGATACGTTTCAATTAGCCGCTCGGAGGTAACGTTTCCGGGGAGAGCCTCAGTTATTGAAACAACAAATCGTTTTTCAGACATACATGAATGCTGATTGTCGTGGATTATGACACCTTTACTAGTTCTAATGTACGATAACTAGTATTATCATACATAACATATCTGGAGAAATACTTAAATAATGCTACCGAGTCCTGGGTTTCGAGTCTGGCGTACACTTTCCTCTGTTACGCTTGGCATTTGCATAACTGAATTGCACTGCATCAGTACCTAGTCATTTGGCCCTTCTTCAATTGTTTGAATCATCGCATATTGAAGCTTACCATTTTGGTGGCCGCTCAATGTTACTTTCAGGGTCGTCGGACCATTTGAAGTTTTTCCATTTTCACTTTTAAACGCCAGGCCAGCCTCGTCTAGCAAGACATACATTTCATTTCCAACTACAAAAAGTGGCGGTATATCTCCTAACAAACAAAGCCGTGCACACGCACTATGCAAAAGGCCTTCTCCGGGGTTCATGACACCGAGCCAACATTTGCCGTCGACGACTTCGCCCGATAATGTTTGAACTGTTTCATCCCATTCACGAGCCATAAAAGGCTCTGAATTACCAAAAGAGGCGCTATCAGGCCATATTTCTGATAGTTCAATCATGCTGACTCCGGCCCGGTATATGAGACTGCCTTTGACCAGAACTAATGAGCCGACGTATTTTTTGACGAGATCCTCAGCTCCATGTTTAAACGGAGCCACAAGCAAAAACTCCTGCTGATTAGAACGGATAACTGGGTACGGATCAAGTTCAATGGTGCCTTGCCATTCTTTCACCACCCCGTATTCGAACGTTCCATCGGTGGAATCTGCAAATATAGTGCTCCAAAGTACCCCCGAGCCCAAAACGAGAACCATAACAAGGCCAAGAACCTTTCGAACGAAGCGAGAAGACTCTGGAGCAGCTGTTGCTAAGTAGCCAATATATAAGGGACGTTTCAAGTTTTGAGTGATTGAGTTGGATTAAACAGGAGAAACAGTCGACCGTATCCACACTTCACCATGTTCCAGGTGAGTCTCAAAGGTTGGAATATGTTCAGAAAACGGTTCCGGACTCTTCCCAGAACGCGGACAATACTGATAGCCGTGCCAAGGACAAGTAATAAAGCCATCAATAATACGCCCTTCAGCGAGCGGACCGTTCTGATGTTGACAAATACCGGAAACAGCGTACGCCGTTTGGCCGTCGCGAAACAGGGCTACCGTCTCTCCGGAGATCATTAATGAAATGGCATATCCATCTTCAATGTCGAGCAAGGGCCCGGCGTTAATAAACTCGCTGGCATCTCCTGCGAGTGATTCCGAGTCTTTTCTGTGAGACTTAACTCCAGCCCAGATGTGAATTGATACCAACCACCCTGCTCCAAATGAAGTAAATAACAACGGCCAATATGTAGCCGATTCCTGCCCAACCCCAAATGCGACGTGCACAATCAGTAAGGTATATGCCAAATAGACGAGCATATGGAGCTTCTTCCAAACTGGAGCTGAAAATTGGGAAAGCCAAAAATCGTGACTCGTGGCCGCCATCACCGCGATAATCACGAGTGCAGCAAACCCGAACGGTTGAAATGGAAATGGACTGGACCCACTGAGGGCATTCCAGAATGAACCATCCGTTGAAAGCACGCTCGCCAAAGGGTTGAGGTCACCAAACATGTGAAACTGAAAAAGCGAAAAGATTCCGTGGCCAACGGCAAGGAGCGCCATTACAACACCAAGGTGCCTCCTGTTGTAAAGGAAAGGAAGAAACCGATTGTCGATCCTGGCCAACGGACCGATACTTAGAATAACATGCAATAGCACAAATGCGGATGTGGATAATGCCCGGATTATGAGCGTTTCGGCGGTAATATGTTCGAATTGCGATAATCCAATCCCCATAAAAAGTGCCAGATAAAGCACAATACCTCCTAGGACAACTCCATCATAGATGTACTTTTGTCGATTAAAACCTACGGCTTTATATGTATGACCCATTATAAGCTTCCTTTTGTCAGCCAAGCCATAGAAAGAAGGACAACAACAACCGCGGCAAGCGAAATCCAGGCCCTCAGGTGGCGTTTCCGAAGCGACTTAATCATGTTTTGCCCCCCACATCTTCTTGTGGGCAGTTTTTTCTTCTGGAATGGCAGCGCCTCTCAACAGTCGTGAAATAACGACTGGCCACAGTAGTGCAATTCCAGGCAGAATGGTCAATTTGAAGCCCAAAGAAGAACTCATAGTTGCTGGATCAAGTCGTTGAATGTATCCGAAGGACACTATTGGGGCCGCAACAACCCCAATCAAGCAATAAAGTGATATCATCAATGCGATGAAAGATGCCAAAATATTCTACCTGTTTTGTAGATGGTATACGATCTGATTCTGCGAAAGCAGAATCCTCGAACTGATCGACTCTCAATTATAATGCATTGGCGGACGATTGCAATATAATTCGTTTCAAGCGAAGCCTTTGGACAATGCTTTCGTACATGAAAGACAGAAAATCAGAAAAAGTATGCCTTGGCTCCTACTGTTATTTGTTGTTCTTCCAGCCGTCGAAATCTATTTGTTGATCCAACTGGGCCAACTTATTGGCGGCCTCCAGACATTTGGACTGATTCTGGCGACGGGATTGCTCGGCTCGTACATGGCAAAAAAGCAGGGCCTTGCAGTATGGACAGAATTGAATAAGAAGCTGGCTTCCGGTCAAATGCCGGGGACGGAACTCATTGACGGAGCCATCATATTGGTTTCCGCGACCCTGCTCGTTACACCCGGAGTCGTGACGGACGTAATTGGTTTTATGGGTCTTTTTCCGAATACCAGAACCTTGATTCGGATTTTTGCTCAAACCTTTATCAACGGCAAAAGCGGTATCAGCGTAAATATTGGAGCGTTTGGAGGAAGCCATGGATATTCTAGTGCTTCCTCGGGACAACATTCGAACACTCCAGATGGGCAAACGGCCCCTCCTTCGCCGCAATATTCATCGAGCTCTAAACAGGAATCGGGTGACGCAGCCTCTTTAAAAAAACCTCCCGTGGAACTGTCAGGAAAGGCAAAATCTAGACCCTCCTTTGATCATTGATTTGTGGCCTTTTCTAGCAACCACCTCCCGGATACGGGATTCGTCATGCCGTAACACAGATAGCGAATGCAACTTTTTATTGACCGTTTGAATCAGCAACTGACTGAACTTGACGGCTTCACGAATATGACCCTGATTAGGCAGGAAACGATCAGCAAATGGAGTGTTGGTCAGCATATAGAACATTCGTTAATTGCGATATCGGGAATGATCTTGGCGTTGCGAAAAGAACACCCTGGGACGGGTAGTCGCGCCCCCAACGTGTACCGAGATTCAGTTATGGAAGCGAAGCAATTCCCGAGGGGCGCAATAGAAGCGCCAGCTATCTCAAGGCCAAGTGAAAGCCCGGATCAGAAATTTCTACAACGGATGCTCATAAAAACCAGCAATCGAGTTGGGAATCCACTGGAGATATCACAAAAAGCGACGCTAATTCACCCCATCATGAATGTGATGTACCGCGATGAAGCGATTGAATTTATGACGATCCACACGGAGCATCATCTGAAAATTATTCGCGATATTCTGAGTGATGATGGCGCCCTTTGACGCCTACTACTGGTTTCTCAACATGGCCGCTAAAACGCAATTCGGATATCAATATTCCAGGCCTTGGAAAGAGACTCTACGATCTCCCTCTCCCCTACTTTTACAGTCCCATCTGCACTTGCAATTGTTACGAGATCGTCAAGAACCACAAGCCGCTGGGCCCTAGGTAATGCTTCTTTGATGGCTGACACAGAATCTGTGATATCGTCCTGGTCTGGGCTTTGGCTGTAGTACTCAAGTGCGGTCCGAAGAATCGATCTGATTTTAGGTTCATCTAAATCGGGTTCCCACTCACCAAGCCGATCTATCATGGTGGCAATTTCAACTTCCGATAATTCGCCATCCGTGCTATGGGCCATAATGATGTACATTAAGGCGATATCGTGCAATACACTCCATTCGGGATCGCTTTCGAGCCTTGCTGTTGTCTCTTCGATCAATCGATCTTTTGTGGCTCTTATGTCCCACGCGGCAGCTAATACAGAGAGAATATTCTGTTCTGAGTTAAGAAGAACGCCATCAGCTTCAGCCACGCGCATTGCGTCTTCTAAAACTTGCTGTTTTTGCTCCGTACTTAGTGAGACGCCCAGCGATTTAACTGACTGAACGACCTCGCTTTCTGCTTCAGCTTCGAAAAAGATAGAAGCTGCTTCTAATACAATCTCATGGATTTGATGCTCATTGGCTTCAGGCTTCCAGGATTTAAGAGCCCTAGATATCGAATCGACCTCCGTGTCTGAAAGGGATGCATCCGTAGAGTAAGCCAAAGCCAAAAAGACCAAGGCCATGTCATGTAAATGGGTCCAAGAATCGTCTGCCGAATGCATATCTGAATTCATAAGTCAATTGGGAAATAAAAGAGAAGCCGTATGATACTACTTACAGAGATGAAAATAACTGGCCTAATTCTTTTTCAACTTCCAAGACTCCCGAATTCGCATACCATTCGATGGTTGTACCTGATACAACACTGCCTTCAGCCTGATTGTCCATGAGGTTCTTTCGTATCAGCCGAATTTCTTCGGGTTGTGGTCCCCAAACCGCCACAATTTCACCAGCCTGATTTTCGATGATCAGCTTTGGAATAGATCGGGCTCCATCTGTCAGATACTCATCTAACACCTGCAAATTGTCATTTTTAAGTCCAATTATTAACTGAATGTCTTTCTTTCGACTTGAAATCCATTGGAGCAAGGGTAAACTATACGCGGAATCGATGCACCAGTCGTCCGTGACGAAAAAGAATGTCAGTGGGCCAACTATACCATCCACTTCCTTCATAAAAGTCGGGCTGGGAAGCCATTCAGATTCAACTCGCTCTTGCCTTTCCAAGTTGTACTTAGAATAGAATCGATAGCGCCGTTCAATCTTGTCTAAGCCTTTGAGCGGCAACGAGTTCGTAGCCCTCCACTGACTCATATATTGGTCAACGGAAAGCGGATTATTTAGGCGTATAGTGGCGCGTGTAGGCTGAGCCATATGAGACGAATGCAGTAATTGTTAAAGACAAGGACTGCGATAGGTCTCGGTACACTCTCAAATGTTACTCGGTCGTGATTTTCTGAATTCAGTTTACACCAGCGAGAGTACGAGGAAAAAGAATGTTGTTTTCGAGGTGAACGTGCTCATGCATCGCTTTCTCGAGGTCTTCAAAGCCAGACCAAAGTGCGCGCCATGTATTGCACGCGTATTCAGGCGCTACATAACTGTCTGTGAGCCGGTTAATTGCGCGAAGCGCCTCTCCAGCGTCCTCATGGTCCTGTTCCAAATCACCTAAGAGCGTTGACGCCTCTGTTTCGTTTCCTTGCATGATGGATGGAAACAGGACTTGCTCTTCCTTCAACATGTGCTCCATCAATTCGTCACCCAATTTGGTGTAGACCGCTTGAAGCTCAGAAAAACGTTCTGGATCGACGTGTCCATGAACCTTCTGAACCTTATCTAACATGGACTTTAATCGAGGAAGTTCAACTCTCAGCGGTTCGTGGTACGTGGTGATAATGTGAGATATTAGCGCAACTGAGGATGCGCTTTTCCAATCGTTTGGACTTTCCTCTCCGTTACCAGCAGCCTGGAGTGTAATGTCTAAAAGTACCTGGTCGACATCTAATCCCTTCTTTTCGCAAACGGACTCAAGAGACTTACCTCCGCCACAACAGAAATCAATTCCAAAGCGATAAAACGACCGCGTCGCGGAAGGCTGTTCTACGGCTATGTCTCCTACTCGTGATTCTGGGGAAAAAGATGACATAAATAGCTCCGATAGTTTTATTTAAGACAAATAACTCTTAAATAATACGGCGCTTTATATCCACATACGAACACGGTGCGCAAGACTCGGCACTAATTCACACTTGAGCACACACTTGCCTCCTCTACCTGAAGCGCCTCTATACCAAGAAGTGCTCCATCCCTTTTGATTCATTGATGTATCGCTCATGGACCCTTACGTAGGTCGTTTTAACTAAATGGTTGACCTCCTGGGCCGATAGAAACTGCTCGGAAAAGCCTGGCATTTCCCGGTCCACAATTAATTTACAAGCCTGTTGAAAGTGAGCCATCAACTCTTTTGGATTTTCATCCCCAATCGCCATGCGAATGGTTGTTTGAGAAATACCGGCGCTGAGGAGCGCCTCACGGTCTAATTCAGAGTGGGATGTAAATGCTGGGCAAAGAACTGTGGTGTTGCATTGGCCCAGGCTCACTTGGTGGTTGAAAACCGGAGCGAGAGAATCGAATAGGCTCACAAAGGTCTCCCTGGAAATTCCAGCGTCTTCAAAATCTATGGTGAAAAGAGGCGCTGACAGCTCATAGCGCAAGCTTCTCTTGCGAACCCCATAGTTCCAGTGCCCTTCAAGTGCATTACAATTAACATTGATCTTTGGATGGGAATCCAGAAAACGCGCTAGGACTAGCGTGTTGATGCACTTTTTCATCATTCGCATTTCAAGCGTTTTGATTCCTGAAATGACTTCGAATGCTTTATCTGAATCTAGAAAAGCCCCTTTTATGTAGTAGGCATCCCAGAAAAGTGTTTCGTTCCACTTGACTCCTTTAAACACTTCGCCTTTGGGAATGAACATGCGTTCATTTTTAGCGATAACGACTCCTGCCGTTGCATTACCGCTTCCAGCAAGATCCTTCGTATAGGAATGGATCAAGTAATCTGGACGGCACATTTCATCGTCCTGCTGAAGCGGTTTGTTTAAAAAGGGCGTGGCAATAGTGGAATCGTGAAGCACCTTCCACCCTTGTTCATGCGCTGATTTTGAAATGCCTGCAACATCCAAGACGTATCCGTGGGGGTTACATGGGGACTCAATAAAGACCCATACCCGTGAGCCGTTCTCAATTTGCTGTTCGTATTTTGCGCTTACTTCGGTTGCTAATCGGTTAAACTCATCGACTTCATAGCCATCAAACCACTCCAATTTGGCAGCCATGCGGGTAGGGTCACCATAAAAATCATGGAGTAGCTGATAGGTCCCGCCGTATACGTTTCGAGAAACAATCACGATGTCTTGGTGCCGAATGAGGTGCGACAACAACGTGTCAATTGCGGCCATGCCTGAGTTAAAATTCCAAGCGAGATACTCGTCGGCATACGGGCCAGCCTCTAGGTCAACGATGTAATTAGCAAGCGAGATTGAAGTCGGATTCAGCAGGCGGGAATAGATCTCGTGTAATGCTTCCTTTCCATGAAATGCATCGTCCACCCATTCGGTACAAGCGTAAATGTATGTTGCTGTGCGAACGATAACCGGATTGGCAGAAAAGAGCGCGGTTACGTTGTCAAAAATGGGATAGGGACCTTTCGCTTGCTGGGAATCGTCGGCGAGGTTGAGGCTCTGATACGACTTTCTAAACGGGTTCTGAATGGTATCCAGAATTTTTGCGACCTGAAAGGAAAGGAATTTCTTCGCGTTGAAATATGCAATTCGGTCATTCTTATCCAGACCGTCTATTGTTTCTGAAGTAACCTCCCACAACCGAGTTATATCAGATTGAGCACCATACAATTTTTGGACTGCCGCCTGCATCGCTTGTCCATATTCAGATTTGGAATCGATACCAAAGTGTTGAAGTTGTTCTTCGGCCAAAGCAACCACGGTTGTTTCTTCTGTCGATTTGCGGCGAGGCGAAAGAATCTTGGCGGCGTCGATGTTTATGACAGGCGCGACGCTTGATTTTGTAGGGAGTGATTGCATGACCAGAAATCCAAGTTAGCAGGAAACTATAT
>JABMOI010000083.1 GCA_013204185.1 bacterium
ATTTGAAACTGATTGAAGTGGAGGTTCCTATGTTCAAGCGAACATTTATAGCACTGAGCCTAACTGTTGGCCTATCGATGGCCTTGCTAGGATGCGGCACAGACAATCCCTTCGATCGTGGAGAGGATTTGCCAGCTGGTTCAAACGTAAATACGCCTTCGGCCACCGTCTCATTTGCAGCGGAAGTTAAACCTGCTCTTCAGGCATGCGCTTCTTGCCATAGTGGCGGTGCTGGAGGTTGGGTTTATACGGGCGGCGTGGATTCATACACCTCTGTTTCAAGCCAGATCGATTTACAGAATCCTTCGAACAGCTTGATTCTGATCAAGGCAACCGGAGGGAATAGTCATGGCGGTGGCGCCCTTTTCCCTGTCTCAAACGCCAAATACCAGGCTATTTTGAACTGGATTGCACAAGGTGCAAAAAACAATTGACCCAATTGGCTTGCGACTAGCAATGAAAAACGCGCCGCTATGCGGCGCGTTTTTTTATGTCTGACTGCCAGAACGTTGGTCTATAAATACGCCTGGATGCAACTGGTCTTAGCCTACTAGTACCCGCCCCATTGCATCAATCTCTACCGTATCTCCAGTCTGAATTGAATCAAACGATGTCCGATCGATAGCCACCATTGGAAACCCTGTTTCGTACATTTCGGCCGCTACGACGGAAGCTAAGGCCAAAAACACATCCGCTCGATCGGTAACCAAGCCTGCCGGAGCCACCCCAGCGCGGACTGACTCCAATAAAATAGCAGTCGATGTACTCGACCCCCTCGTGTAGGGGAGGACCAGCATGCGCCCGGCTGCTATTTGACCAGACAATGGATGCCTTCGATCTATAATTTCACCTGTGACTTGGTCGTACCCACCCCAAAAGCTAACTGGTTCGCTGCTTGCGAGAGCTATGCCCTTCGCAACACCCTCAATGATGGTCTTGCCCTGAATTACGCGAGCCATAATCCCTCCTCCCGCTGAATATGCCCTTGCACGGCAGATTCAACGCAGTCTGAAAGCCGTCCGTACGTCACGTCCACGTTCAAAAGCCCCGGAGAATAGTAAGCATACTTAGCTGAATTGGTCATCAAGTGTTTAATTCGTTCGGGTAGCATGGGCGATGTCAAAGGACAGGTATCGACCGTTATTCTCGCTCCAAACGCTTCAATTGGCTTCAGCAAACCTACGTGCTCAGCGATCATTTTCACCGCCCTGCTGCACGTCACCAAAAACTCAACGTCAGCGTTACATTTTCGCCCTTCGACGAGCAGCGCGAGCGCTTTAAATTCGGTGATGGAGAAGTGCGGACTTCCAAGCACCACCATGTTCAGTTTTTCACCTTGGCTCGTAGACAGCTCCCGGTACGCTTCGCGCAATTCAGGCATCCCGATATCCATGGTGGTTTGAGGCTGTTTACCCATAAAGGCCGCCTCTAGCGTAGGCGCTTCGGGCGTAATGCCGATCAGGTGAAACAGAGCGATAGCCCCTGCAGATGCACCTCCCGCGCACACGGCTTTCAGTTGGTCCACATTGGGAATGACTTCCATTCCCTGAACTACAGGAATGCCGTCTGAGGCCTTGCGTCCCAAGAGGTGCCCGAGTACGGGATAGAATGCGTCATCTTCTTGGAGGGCGCGCGGGACACCTTTCAATCGAAGAAGCGCCGTGCCCGCGCGCCCTTCATCCAAATGAAGCCCAGCAGCTGGCACCCGCCCGGTGATGGCAGCGCAAATGTCCAATAAATCTGGGTAACGCTCCGTCCTCGCGCCAATCACCGAGTTGTAGTAGCCAATTACATTGGACTCGCCTGCGGCAATTTGCTGACCAAAAACGGGAGCATGATCTGTCTGGTAGGGCGCACAGGTCCACGTTGGGATAAAACCCATGGCCTCGTACGCTTTCATCTGGCGGATCGCATTCCCTGCGACCTCAGCGGGCACTTTCCACTCCTGCCAGCCGTGCTCGTCCACGCCACTGACGTTGAGTGTGGAAGGCACACGCACTTTGGCCCCAAGTGAGGCTAAACGTTCGGCGTATTCCATCGTAGCGACGCCCATATAGACCGTCGAATCAATGTGAGCCGCGCTAATATCCATGAACCGATCGACACCAAACACAGGTAGCATTCGGTTTAATATCCGCATGGCCATTTGGGCCGCAGGACCCTCTTCCCCTGCAAGAAGAGCAAGGTCGTAAGGGCTTAATTCCGAGATAAGGGTGCCTCTTTGTTGTTTACATTCCAAGTTGCCAGCAACCGCGTGTTAGGGTCAATTATCATGTCCACGACCTTCTTACCGTCCGGGACTTCGTATTCTGCAGTCATGGCCTTTCCATTGACGATCGGCATTTTGATGGCAGTAATATCGCTTTTCGATCCATCCGCATATACAAATTGGACATCGACCTCGATATCGAATTGATATTTTTCCTGGGTCTGTTTCAAATTATAGTGCCGTTTCCCGTCTTTGACCCACCAATTGGCTTCGACATGTGGAATGCCGCCCTGAAACAGCCACTGCGCGAAAAAGCCCTCTAATTCCATCCCTGAAGCTTCCTCGATGTGTCGCATGAAATCTTCGGTGCGAGCAGTTTTGTCTTTGAACTCGCGGTAGTAATTCCGAACGCCTTCGTTGAATGCATCGACTCCGACTTTATCCCGAAGCATGTGCAAGGTCCAAGCACCTTTTTGGTACATCATCGCCCCTGAGACATTGTTCAGATCTTCGATGAATGGCCGCACTACCTGAAAATCGTAATCGTCCTTATAGAAGTTGACAACCCGGTTTCTTGCATCAATGAGTCCGGCAACAAAATCGTCGTGACCGTAATCGTACTCCCGGTATAGCAGAGTATAGTAGGTAGCAAACCCTTCGCTCAACCAAACGTCATTCCAGTCGGCTTCGGTAACGGCGTTTCCGAACCATTGGTGGGCAATCTCGTGGATGATCACGATCTGCCAGCGCTTGTCCCTCTTTCCGGAAACCGAAGCTTCAGAGTAGGCGATGGCCGAAGCAGCTTCCATGCCACCACTCGTGGCATTTGAGACGATGTTGGCCAACTTCTCATAGGAATAAGGTCCAATCAGGTCGGTATAATATTGGAGAACCTTTTTCGTGGGAATGGCAAAGTCATAAAACCCTGCGTCCCGATCTTGGCGGGCCACCCACGTTTGGATGGATTTGCCGTCGAACTCATCTACATACTGAACGGCAAAGTCTGCCACTCCTAGCATATAGAGCCATGTCGCAATTGGAACGGAGTTTTTCCAGTGCGTGAAACGCGTTCCGTCTCCCAAACCAGTCTCTTCCATCAGAAGGCCATTGGACACTACTTGAAAGTGGTCCGGAGCCGTTACCATAAATTCGCTCATGGACTTGTCCGATGGGTGATCTACCGTCGGAAGCCAGTTGCGAACACGAGAAGACCAGTTATCACTAAAAAACCCGCGGTCTCCATGCTTGTTTGGGGCAATTTTTAGGCCTGAGGCTGGAATGCCAGCATATTCAACCACGATTGAGATTCGTTCTTGCGCCTTACTAGCTTTACCCAGATCAACAAATAGTTGATCGTTTTCGTGTCGATACATCAGGTCTTTTCCACCCATCGAAACACGGCTCACCGTCATGCCTTTGCCTTCCGCCGCATCAGATGTGTTGACAAGGTCCAAGCGAAACTCGCTTTGACCGGCTTCCAACAACCGAGCATCAACCGTTGTCCGGCCTTTGATCTCATCCGTTTCATCGGACAAGGTCAACTCAAAAACGTAATTAAGAACGTCTACTGCCGGGTTTTTGGGGAAGCTATCGCGATAGTCACGCGAAAACGTCTGTTTTGCAACGTCCTGCGCTGCAACACCTTGTACTGCTACGCCTTGCACCGATACAGTTAACATCGCTACAAATAGCGTCAATAAACTCCAATTCATTCTAATTCGCATAGTCTTCCGTGTGATGGGTTCAAAAGATGAGTGTGTAATTTTGGTCTTTAGCCGCTTGAAATTCACTAATTGCGTCGCTCCGGAGTCAATTCATCTACGGTTTCAATTTTCATGGGCATAGGCCCTGCTGGCAATCCTCGCTCGGCCTTCTGAGCTTCAACCATATCTCGTACGTCTTGAAGAAGCGCTCTTGCATCAAAGACAACACCGCCTTTGATCGTGTATTTGACTCCGCCAATCCGTTCAACTTCACGCGTATCGTCATTCAGCCGAATCCATCCGGTGCCGTACAGCACCTTCAAGTTCTGGAGCGGGTTTTCAGGCACAATCACTAAGTCTGCCATTTTGCCTACCTGAATCGTCCCAATTTCTTTATCCGCACCGAGGGCTTCAGCTCCCATAATGGTAGCGCTTCGAATCACTTCCAACGGATGGAACCCTGCCTCACGCATGTTTTCCATTTCTTGGATGTATCCAAACCCGTACAGGTTGTAAATATAACCTGAATCAGAGCCCAGCGTAACACGTCCGCCTCTATTTTTGTATTCGTTTACGAACGTGAACCAAAGGTTGAAATTCTCCTTCCAGTCCATTTCGTTTTCGGTTGTCCAGTAAAACCAGTACGACCCATGGGCGTCGCGGCTTGGACGGTAGTAGTCCCACAAAGCGGGCATGGTGTAGATGGCGTGCCAATCGTTCCGGCTTTGCCGCATCAAATCACGGCTGGCTAAGTAGGCGATAAATGTAGGGTCAATGGTGAAGTCCATGGCCAAAAGCGAGTCCATGACAGCGTTCCAATGAGGTGAAAACGGTTTGGCAGCTTGTTTCCACAGCCTACCTGCCTCGCTGAAGCGATCCGCTTCGTTGGCATAATTGTAGTCCAAGGGATAGCGTTGAATTACTTTGTCCTCAAAAAGAGCCTCTGGCAGACCGTACCAATGCTCCATGGAGGTGAGGCCGAGACTTGCTGTTTGCAAGACGTTCATGCGTGTCACATCCAATTGGGCATGATGCTCTGTGGCCTTGAGTCCTTGTTTCGTGATCTCGTCCAGCGCCGAAGTCATGATTTCGGGGGCAGTCCCAAACAACTTAACTCCGTCTGCTCCTTTCGATTTTACCCATCTGACCCACTCTCTAGCATCCTCGGGGGTCACAATGGGGCGACCAAACCCTTGCCCAAAAACTGGATAGGCGAAAATGCGCGGGGATGTAGTCGTGTTCTCTGCGCTACGTTTCTGCAGCTCTAACATCCAGTCCACTCCTTTTGCGCCTACCACTCGGGTTGTAGTAATACCATGCGCTAGCCACAATTTGAGGACGTATTCTAGTGGAACGCCTTGACCAGAATCAATGGTGTGCGGATGGCCATGCATATCAATAAATCCTGGCAGAACGTACATCCCGTGTGCATCTATTTCTCGAGTGCCCGGAGCGGGGCGTCTGGCAGGATCAATGGGCAGACCAGGGTTGCCGACATTTCTTATTTCAACAATTCGATTGTTTTCAATGACGATGTCCACGGGGCCTATGGGCGGCGCCCCTGACCCTTCAATCATGGTGGCCCCTCGGATCACCAAGCGGTCGAAGGGCCCTTCCCCATCTGACCCAATCTGAAAGTCAGAATAGTCTTGAGCTAGGGATGGCGATGCCAGAACAAAAAGAAGGACGGTTAGGAAAAATTTGCGCATGGTTCTTAATCGGATAGGAGTGACTTCCGACAATGTACGCGAGAACTGCCTAAACCAAAAAGTGAAGCGCCCGGTGAATCGTGATTGCATTCTGAGGAGGAGGTTAACCCTCTAATGCTCACAATTCACCGGGCGCTCCCGATAACAAGCTCAATGTAACCGACAACATTGAGCTACTCGTTTCCCACAAAAGAGGTATCGACCTTCGTCACTTCCGGTATATGCGTGGACTAGCGCATACGACTACGTATTTCGACGTATTTAGGAGGCTTATCAATCCGAAAAACCATCCACCTAGGTACTTAGATGTACGTATTTGTGTTCAGAATTGAATCTTTCAGGCACAATGGTCGATACTTAGTGGGACAGGTCGAGAAAGAAGCGCGCTTCTAAGAATAGAAAAACTGCGCTTTCATCTTCAGACCAAAAACCGGCCCCGATTATGGCTTCAATATTCCTGTTAGATAGCGAACCCTTCACCCGAGACGGAATACGTACCTATCTGCACAAAGCCACGAATAATCAGGTCGTAGGCGAAGAAGAGTCTGGATTAGCCGCTATTCCCTTGATTCTATCCTGTCGGCCGGAAGTCTTGATTAGTGATTTGAATCTGCCTGGTCTCGATGGCCTGGAAGTCATCCGGCGCCTGCATTCTGATATCCCTTCAATGAGGATTGTCGTTTATACACGCAAGTTTGGAGGCAGCTTCATTTCACGTGCCGTGAAGTATGGAGCCAATGCCTATGTCCTTAAAAACTCCCCTCGAACTGAACTCATAAGTGCCATTTCGGCTGTACTAAACGGGCATACTTACTTCAGTGACATCGTTTCGCACTTTGTTGGGGAAGATGGAAGCTCTGTCGATCAATACGAGGACCTCACTATTCGGGAGCGAGAAGTCCTACAGCAAGTCGCGGAAGGGAAAACAGCCCATGAGATGAGCGAAGAACTATTTATTAGTGTTCGGACTGCTGAAAAGCATCGCTCCAACTTGATGAAAAAGCTGGATATACACTCGCATAACGGTTTAATCCGCTATGCCCTCCAGCGTTCCTTGATACCCTTCTAGACATCAGAAGGTGATATCCTAGCGCTGGCGCAACCAGTAAGGCACAGCCACTCTTCTTGAAAGACCCGCCAAATTCCTTACATCGCCGGACGCATCTACATTTCCGGACAGAGGGAATCGATCTTGAGATTCGATTTGTAGATATCTGCAGGAGGTCGAGCGCCCGCCTCTACATCAACTACCATTCCGGGGCGTTCAGATGCAAAATAGAGAAACCCTTCTCCATCGACTCCTGGCGCATATTCCATAGAAGGAGAATTGATTGGTTCGGGAAGCGTCACCGGTGTAGTCCAGACACCAGCCAAATTGCAGGCAAAAGACAACTCTGTCCACCCATCTTCGGCTTCACTAGCAAAAACCAGCGTTTTGCCATCCTTTGAAATAAGAGGGTTTCCTGGGTTGGTAACCGAGGAAAGAGGGACGACTACTGGAGCTTGACGTTGCCCATTTAAAAACTCTGATTTGAATATCTGAGCAGGCCCGTTACGGTTGGAACCGAAAAAAAGTGTACCGTCATCCATTGCAGTTAAAAAGGACTCGTTCCCGTCGCTATTTAACGGCCGCGGAAGACGCACCGGGCTGCCAAAACCCGGCCAAAACCACAGGTCAAAAGAGGCCAAGCTATCTCGCTCAACATCGAACTGAAGCGAACTATAGAAAATGCTGCCATCCGAGGTAACAAATGGGTCGACATCAAAAGTTGGACCTGAAAACGAAGCAACTTCGGGGTCTTGCCATGCACCATTGACCCGAACTGAGCGAAGTATAGTCGCTTTTGTTCTGTCTTTGATGGTCCGGTCGAAATACAGGGTGTCACCCGATGCCGTAAATGTGACTCCAAATTCGGGCCATGTTGAATTCACGACGCCAGGTTCAAATAAAGCGACTTCGATAGGGAAATCTGGGGTGTACACTTCAAGTCCAAGTCGAGCCTCAGTCTCCTCAACTACCGTTTCAGGAGACGAACACCCTAAAAATAACAGGGCTAAAACAAGCGATAAGATTAGTCTGTTCATAACGAACGGTCGAATTATTTCAATCTAACAAAAAGGAAACGCGGGGCTAACACAGGGCTAACACAGGGCTTATCAATCAAAGCCCGCCCACGCAAACAAATTTCGTCTCCAAGTACTCATCAATTCCGTATCGGGATCCTTCGCGCCCCAAACCAGATTCTTTCATTCCACCAAACGGGCCTACCGCCGTAGAAATTAGACCTGTGTTTATGCCTACTATGCCGTATTCAAGCTGCTCCGAAACGCGCCAAGAACGCGCAAGGTTCTGAGTATAAAAATAGGCGGCCAAACCGAAAGCCGTGTCGTTTGCCCGTTGGATCACTTCTTCTTCGGTCGTAAACGAGTACAGGACCGAGACCGGACCGAAAATTTCTTCTTTGGAGATGTCCATCGAATCTTGGCCACCAATCAAGATGGTCGGAGCAAAAAACGTCCCTCCTAGCGGTGAAAGACTCCCACCCAACAAAACTTTTGCGCCGCCTTCCGTTGCGTTTTTTATCAATCGTTGGACCTTATCGACCGCCTTTTGATTGATGAGCGGTCCAATATCACAGGTGCTGGACGTACCGGGGCCCACCTGAAGTTGGCTTACTCGCTCTGCGAACAGGGCACTAAACCGAGGCAAAATCCCCTCCTGCACATAAATTCGATTGGAACACACGCAGGTCTGCCCTGCATTGCGATATTTAGACGCAATGGCGCCCTCAACTGCCGCTTCTAGATTGGCGTCGTCAAACACGATAAACGGCGCATTTCCTCCCAATTCAAGGGAAACGCGCTTAACTGAGTCTGCTGCGCGGCGAAGTAACATTTTCCCGACAGCCGTCGAGCCGGTGAAGGATATCTTTCTTACGTCGAACGAACTCATGACCGGTACGCTGAACTGCTCTGGATCTGACGTGGTTACGACGTTAAAAACGCCGGCTGGAATGCCGGCTTTCTCAGCCAAATCAGCTAAGGCGAGTGCAGTTAGCGGCGTCAATTCCGATGGTTTTACCAAGACAGTGCATCCCGCGGCCAATGCAGCCCCAACCTTTCGAGTGATCATGGCCGCCGGAAAATTCCAAGGCGTAATTGCTGCCACCACTCCTACAGCTTGTTTTAATGTGAGGAGTCTAGTCTCTGTTGTGTGGGCTGGAATTACATCTCCATACACCCTTCTTGCTTCCTCTGAAAACCACTCAACGAACGAGGCTGCATACCGAATCTCACCACGGGCTTCGGCAAGGGGCTTACCTTGCTCCTTCGTCATGATCTGTGCAAGCTGCTCTTCGTGTTTCAATATTAGATTAAACCAGCGTTTCAATGCGTTGGCTCGGTCAATGGCAATCCGCCCACTCCACCCAGGAAACGCCGCAGTGGCTGCAGCAATTGCGCGCTCCACGTCCAAATGACCTAGATCAGAAACCGAGGCGATAACCTCTCCTGTGGCAGGGTTGATAACGTCAAAACGGGCCCCGGAGGCCGCTGTTATCCAGTCTCCATTAACGTAGGCGTCCGTTTGATATGAAATTGACCCGTCTAACATGATATAGCCTCAAAATTACCGCTTTGCGCACTTTATACAGATCCAAAGGTAAGCTACTCACGGCCACCGAAGGAGACCCAGTTGAAAGGAGCGGGAAGCCCGACACCAGATCGCCATTCATTCTTTATTCACTGTTCCTGAGGTACAGGCCGCCTTTTGTCGGGGCAATAAACATACAAAATTCTTCTACATTTGGTATCTTTATGGCTCCTCCAACCGGCCTTACGGGGCCCAACCAGAATGCGTCATGAGCAACGCTCCCGACAACAATAACGACCTCTTCAAAACCCGTCAAACATTTAACACTGGAAGTGGAACTGGGTATTTGTATTCCCTATCCGCTCTTCGCGATCAAGGCTATCCAGGAATCGACCGCTTGCCGTTTTCGATCAAAGTGCTACTTGAGTGCGCGCTAAGAAATTGCGATGGTTTTTTAGTTGAAAAAAGCGATGTCGCCAAACTGGCGAACTACGATCCTAAAAACCCGGCTCAAGTTGAAATTCCCTTTATGCCTGCCCGCGTGTTGTTGCAGGATTTCACTGGAGTTCCGGCGGTCGTGGACCTAGCAGCGATGCGCAGCGCGATGGCTCGTTTGGGAGGAGATCCCGACGAAATCAATCCACGCGTTCCTGTGCATTTGGTCATTGACCACTCTGTGCAGGTGGACGCGTTTGGTAACAGTGATTCGCTTCAGATTAATGAACAGCGCGAGTTTGAACGCAACGCAGAGCGCTACGAGTTTTTGCGCTGGGGAAAAAGCGCCTTTGACAATTTCTCTGTAGTTCCTCCCGGAAGCGGAATCTGCCACCAAGTAAACCTTGAGTACATTGGCCGAGGTGTTTGGAGCAAGAAAACGGACGATGGACTTTCGGTCTACTACCCTGATTCACTTGTAGGCACGGATAGCCATACCACCATGATCGATGGGTTAGGTGTAGTTGGATGGGGTGTTGGAGGAATTGAAGCCGAAGCAGTGATGCTTGGCCAGCCTATCTACATGCTTATGCCCGAAGTGATTGGCTTCCGCTTAAAAGGTGAATTGCCAGAGGGAGCGACCGCCACCGACTTGGTGCTGACCGTAACCGAAACGCTTCGTAAATACGGTGTAGTTGGCAAGTTCGTTGAGTTTTTCGGCCCAGGCGTGAGCAACATGACCATTCCTGATCGGGCGACTATCGCCAACATGTCTCCGGAATATGGCGCCACCATGGGCTTCTTCCCGATCGATCAGGAAACGTTGGATTTCTTAGTACGCACTGGACGCGATCCGGAAATGGTTGAAACGGTGGGTCGGTATACGAAGGCCCAAGGTCTTTTCCGCACCGATGAGACGCCTGAACCTGAGTTCAAGGACGTGCTCGAATTAGATCTTTCTACCATTGTACCGAGCCTTTCAGGCCCTAAGAGACCTCAGGATCGGATTATACTTCCGGCCATGCAGAAGGAATTTCATGATTCACTGAACCGTCCAGCCGGGCCTCGCGGGTTCGGATTGACGGATGAGCGGCTGGCCAAAACGGGGACGTTTTCGCCCGATGTTACCATGAAACATGGGGATGTGGTCATCGCAGCGATCACAAGTTGTACCAACACCTCCAACCCATCCGTGATGATTGGGGCGGGCCTTGTTGCAAAAAAAGCGGTAGAGCGCGGCCTAAAAGTGCCTGCCTACGTAAAAACGAGTCTCGCACCAGGTTCTAAAGTGGTCACCGAGTACCTAGAGGCTGCAGGGCTTTGGCCTTATTTGAACGCAATTGGGTTTAACCTCGTTGGTTACGGATGCACGACGTGTATCGGCAACTCAGGACCTCTTCCCGAAGAAACGGCTGCTGCCATCAAGGAGGGAGATCTAATCGTGAGCGGTGTCCTCTCAGGAAATCGCAACTTTGAGGGTCGAATCCATCAATTGGTCCAGGCGAATTACTTAGCTTCTCCGCCGCTTGTGGTAGCGTATGCGCTTGCTGGTACGGTAGACTTAGACCTCAGTAGCGAACCTCTTGGAACAGATTCGAACGGAAACGACGTGTTCTTGCGCGACATTTGGCCTACTTCGGCTGAAATTCGCGACCTCGTGAACACATGCGTGCGTCCTGAAATGTTCAGAAAGGAATACGATGGCATCGAGGATTCGAATGAATTGTGGAACGCCATTCAAATTCCTGAAGGATCTATTTATGAATGGAATCAGGCGTCGACCTACGTTCAGGAGCCACCGTTTTTCATGGACCTGACTCCAGAAACGCCTTCGATTTCTGCGATCAAAGACGCTCGTGTTTTGATCAAAGTGGGCGACTCGGTCACAACGGATCACATTTCGCCCGCAGGCGCTATTGCTCCGAACGGTCCCGCTGCTAAGTACTTGCTAGACAACGGAGTACCTTATTTGGAATTCAACTCGTTTGGATCCAGACGTGGTAGTCACGAGGTCATGATGCGCGGTACATTTGCCAACATCCGTATCAAAAATCAGCTCGTTCCTGGGATTGAAGGAGGTGTAACTAGGTACTTTGCTACCGATGAGACGCTATCTATTTACGACGCTTCCATGAAATACCAGCAGGATGGTACGAAACTCGTTGTGCTTTCTGGCAAGGACTACGGAATGGGATCGAGCCGCGACTGGGCAGCCAA
>JABMOI010000009.1 GCA_013204185.1 bacterium
ATCCTAGATGGTGCGCTCGAGGAGTACGATTGGCTGCATTTGCACCACGAGGACTTTACTGGGCAGTATGGAAAGTTCTTCAACTACCGATCGACGCCGTGGTACATCGAGCAACAGCGACAAGCCGAAATGGAAGCCCGTGCTCGAGGGTTTAGAAAAGTGAGTCAGCTCAAACTTGAAGTGGTCAAGGTGATTAAGGAATATGTTGGAGGCGGTGGTTTTCTTTTTGCCATGTGCTCAGGGACGGACACGTTTGACATTGCTTTAGCTGCTCACGCTACAGACATCGTGCCAGCCGAATACGACGGTGACCCAATTGACCCGGACGCCATAAATCAGCTGGATTTCACTCAAACCTTCGCTTTTACAGACTTTAGGCCCATCTTCAATGCAAGGGAGTATGAGCACTCCAACATCGATTCGGGCCCGCCTCCGCCCCAATTACGAAATCCGGCTGTCGACTACTTTACGCTGTTTGAGTTCAGTGCAAAGTATGACCAAGTGCCCACGATGCTGACACAAAATCACGTTCCCACGATCAAGGGTTTTATTGGACAAACAACCAACTTTATTAAGTCGCTAGTTAAACCCAACGTGGTTATTCTTGCAGAAGCGCCTGGTCGTGGTGAGGTTAGATACTTGCATGGGACGTTCGGCGAGGGCACGTTTACGTTTTACGGAGGCCATGACCCCGAGGATTACCAGCATTTTGTGGGCGATCAACCAACCGACCTAAATCTCCATAAACACTCTCCTGGATACCGGCTCATTCTGAATAATATCCTGTTTCCGGCCGCAAAAAAGAAAAAACAGAAAACCTGATATGAGTACCTACCAAGAAAAGCCTGATATCAATTTTCTAAGCTCTGAGGCCAAGAATCAAACGAAATCTCCGTCAGATTCTCACACCATTATGAGCGAGTTGGTTCTGCCCAACGACACGAATGGACTGGGTAATTTAATGGGGGGACGTTTGCTTCATTGGATGGATATCTGCGCTGCAATTTCGTCTCAGCGGCATTCTGGGGGAGTCTGTGTAACTGCGTCCGTCGATAATGTTGAATTTCATGCTCCCATCTTGCAATCCGAGATTGTGACGTTGCAAAGTCAAGTGAATCGCGCTTTCAGAACATCTATGGAAATTGAAATAACCGTAGATGCTGAGAACCCAAGAACAGGGACCAAAAGAAGATGTAATCGGGCGTATTACACGTTTGTAGCGGTGGGCCCTGATGGAAAGCCTGTACCTGTTCCGCAGGTTACACCTGGCACCGACGAAGAAATAGACAGATTTGAGCAGGCACTTAGACGTCGCGAATTCAGACTCTTCATGGCTGGACGGCTATCACCTGAACAAATAGATGACTTCAGGTCGTATTTAAATTCAGTTCGTGATGCCCACACTTCGGCGTAAGACAAAAGCTTCGTTGCGGCCTGCATTCACCTGCCTGATCCTTGTATTTCTTTTTGCCCAGGGGCAAAATAATGCGAGCGCTCAGGAATTGGAGAAAGAACTCGGTTTTGGTGTTTTGGTGGGACCAATAAGCGGCATTTCGGCTAAAGCACGGTTTTCAAATCGAGATGATCTTCCGCAAAAGGGCCCAAATCAAAGTGTTGACTTAAATGTTAGCACGAACTTTGACGATTACGCTCTTTGGTCGGCCCACGTACTGGCCGAGCGCACGATTTCAAATTCGCCCCTCACGTCCTATTTGGGACCTGGCTTGACGGCAGGAATCGATGATAAAGCAGTTTTCTGGGGCCTATCAGGCGAAATAGGTCTCCTCTTTCAGAAGGGTCCTTACGAGATATTCCTCCAGGGAATGCCCCGCCTGTTCGTGGTTCCTGAATTTGACGGTAGGTTTGAAGCGGCGACCGGAATCCGCATTTTCTTTTGAAACCAGCGAACGATACGCCCGTTATCGGGCATCCTTAACCCTCTCAACCGCAATTCGATTTGTTTCATCGTGTACTCATAACTGGAGCCAATGGACTTCTTGGTCAACACCTGGTCCGCCTTATGGGAGGCAGGCCAGAATATGACGTGCTTGCCACCGGCCGAGATCAATGTCCCCGGTTTTCTGGTGGATCGTGTGGGTACATTCAGTTAGATATCACCAATGTTGAAGCTACCAATCGAGTTTTCGTTGACTTCGAACCAAATGTGGTAATTAATTGTGCGGCAATGACTCAGGTGGATGAATGTGAGTCTAAGCGTGACCAGTGCTGGCAAGTCAACGCCTTGGCCGTAGACACATTAGCCAAATGCTGCCTCACCCACGGCTCTCGGCTCATTCATATTTCAACTGACTTCATTTTCGATGGGCAAAATGGGCCGTACAAGGAATCGGCTAGGCCAAACCCAATCTCTTATTACGGTCGCTCGAAACTGGCAGGTGAGAACTATGCTAGGGGTGCTGGGATGGACAAGTGGGCCATTGTGCGCACCGTCCTTGTCTATGGTAGGGGCGAGCAGCTACAGCGTTCCAACTTTGTCTGGTGGTTAAAAGAAAAGCTCGAAGCGGGAGAATCTGTAAACATTGTAACGGATCAGTGGAGAACGCCTACCTACACGCCAGATTTGGCGCTGGGCATAGAAAAGATTGTTCGTTTTGGAGAACAAGGCGTCTATCACATATCAGGTCGGGACTATTTCTCAGTCCATGAATTCGCCCTAGAAATAGCCAATACCTTGGATTTGGATGCGTCCCTGATTAAGCCTGTTGATGGTTCTTCGTTCTCGCAGCCTGCCGCGAGGCCAGCGAAATCTGGATTTATCATTTTAAAGGCCGAATCGGAGCTAGGTTATTCACCTCGCCCCACCCGACAGGCAATTTTAGATTTGGTAGAAGAAGAAGAGCGATCTCGAAGTTCTTTCTGAATCACACGTTTTTCTATTAATCCGGCAA
>JABMOI010000084.1 GCA_013204185.1 bacterium
ATGGTAGACCTCGTGGCTGCGGCAAAAGAAGCAGATTCCGCTGTTGGCACCGCCGAAGCATCGGTAGCCCTAAACGTGGCCATCGCCCAGCTCGAACGGGCCATGGCTTCAGACAAAGGCCTTCCCCGCCGCCCGTGGTACCGGCACCAGATCTATGCTCCTGGTTTTTATACCGGATATGGCGTCAAAACCCTTCCCGGCATCCGTGAAGCCGCTGAAGAGCGCAAATGGGATGAAATGAACGAGCAAATGATCCAGGTGGCCGAGATGCTAAAAGCCGTAACCACGGCCATGAACGACATCAAAAACGCCGCTTCCATCGGCGAAGTTCGAGACACAAGCAGATAGTGGCGCGAGTCCGTAGCCGGCCCTTTTTATACCTCCTCAGAAAGTGATTCCCAAACAATTTTAGGCTTTCTTTCTTTACGGGCGCAGTCTTGGAGATAGAGATTAATGAGGCGCTGGTAAGGGGTACCAGTTTCTGTTGAAAGCTGTTTGAAATACGCAATCACATCTACGCCTAGACGGATTGTAACCTGCTTTTTTTGCAGTTTTGCATATGGTGAAGCCACAGATTCAGAAAAGTCATATTCCTTTCTCATTGTAAATAACCGCTGTATTGAGACCAAGAAGGATAAATCGTTCTTCATCCTGGGAATGATCAGGGTCAGCTATCAGGCGGGCATTATCGTCTGCAAATGCTGTATGAGCCTCTGGAAACGAGACACCGTGTTTGGCCAAATTGGATTGGCTTTTCTTCTGGTCCCATGTGAAATTCAGCTCCTTCATAATTACGATATACTTATACAGTAATTATGTTTCAATCTGTCCGAATCTGAGGAGGTATATAGCTGGCGGATTTACGGCGAGCACTCAGGTATAGAAGATCTCGACAAAAACTCGAGAATAGAGATGACGTTTTGGTGGGCACATTGAGCAGCTTGATTTCCGCCATGGTTGAAAGTTTAGAGATTCGCGCCCTATTTAGTGATTCAGTGTTGAACATTCACATTGGAAAAAGCGCGACAGATTGACACAAAAACGCCGCTACTATGGGCGAAGTAGAGAAGGTGATATGTCTCTTCCTTTGTGAAAAGGAACGGTCGTGGCCCTACCGTCAGGGTGCCTGAATTGCTTGTGGGATCCACGCTGACGTACCTCTACAAAACCAAGATTGATCACAATCCGAACGACTTCCTGTGGTTTTAGAACGGGGGCGTTTCCCATTTAAGCAACGGTAATACTTTGTGTCCCAACGAATGCGGACTCGAAAATGGGTTCTGAGTCTTCGAGTAACATAGATACGACCTCTACCAAATTTGCTCGTAGTTCGTCTTGTGAGGTTGCCTGAGAGTGTGCTCCGAGAAAACCGGGGATGTAACCAACGAATAGACCCGTCTCGTGGTCTTTTTCCACCACTGCTGTGAATGTCCTGTTGTGCTGCTTTATCATAACCGATGAGACGCGAGCATAATGAGCAGGTTTCTTCTGCATGGTTTTCGCCATACCGTCTTGTTATGCGCCCTGATTTTCTTCGGCTTCTCTAATTGCTTCAACAAAAGGCATGATGTCCAAAAACATAGTGTTGAAAGCATCTTCCAGAATGGTATCGTGTGGGTTTGCAAGAAGAAATCCAAATTTCCGATAGTAATCAGAGGTGTCGTAGTCAGTATCTGGGTCGAAAAGAGCATCGACCGTTACAAACCTGATACCCAGTCTTGGCCATAATTCCGTCGCAATGTATTCCAACGCCCATTCAAGCAAACGTGAACCTGCGCCTTTCGCGCGAGAATCAGCAGCAAGTAAACCAATTTTTACAGCTGGAAACGAGTTGTAACGTATGCCTTCGCCTAAAAGAACTTGCTCTCCTTCTCCTATTCGGAGTTTGTCAGCAAATAGAGTGATATAACCGGCAAAGCCAGAAGAATGCAGAATATACCAAGCCTGGCATACTGAAGATCTTACTTCGCGCTGGATTCTGTCTTGTCGCCAAAAAATGACGAATTCTCCCCTCGAACATCTGAATCCTGCGTCATTTGGCGGACTTTCAATTTCAAGTTTTTCAACTTGATGCTCTGAAAAATCTACATGATGAAACTTCGGCGGCAACGCTACACCTTAGGCTATTTTGAAGCCTTAACGTGGCGTTTGGCAATTCTGGTCGCAGTTGCTTTTACATGAACATTTGAGATCGTTTTCCCTTCCTTTATTGCAGAAACGATTCTTTTAGCAGCTGATCCCACAACAGGTTGTGATATGGTATGATTGGGATACTTCATTTTTACTCTAGCAAGCTCAGTTGGAGCATTCAAGGATTATAATGGCTGGCGGATTTACGGCGAGCATTCAAGTATAGTTGAAATCGGCAAAAAAGTTTTCAATTTCAACAGAATTCTTTGAATACATCCTCATCTGTCAAAAAGCCTCGCACTTCAGCGAAGGACATGGCCACTTCTTGATGCTTTGATTACATCCGATTCAGATCTGCTATCTAGACACTATTATCAACCGGGTATAACTCATTTAAATTATTTCCTTGACACCAATGCTAAAAGTGAGTATTTGGTACTAGGAAATCCCGATTCAGTGTCTAAAATTCGAATCGGAAAAAGCGCCACAGATTGACTCAAGAACCCATCAAGCATGAAAACACCCCGACCCACCTCCCGCCTTTGGCTCATCGCCCTTCTAGCCCTCGCGGCGTGCAGCACGGAGCCGGCGCCGCAGCCAAACATCTTGTTCATCTTCGCGGATGACCATGCATCGGCGGCCATTAGCGCGTACGGGTCGACGGTGAATCAGACGCCGAATATTGATAGGCTTGCCAGTGAAGGCATGTTGTTCGAGAATTGCTTGGTGACGAATTCCATTTGCGGGCCTAGCCGCGCAACCGTCCTAACGGGTAAATATTCTCACCTAAACGGCTTTCTTGATAACGAGAGTGGGACGAAGTTTGACGGCAGCCAACAAACCTTTCCCAAGCTGCTTCAGGGAGCGGGTTACGAAACGGCCGTCATCGGAAAGTGGCATCTGGGCAGCACACCTACCGGTTTCGACCATTTCAAGGTGCTAATTGGGCAGGGACCATACTACAACCCGCCCATCGGATCGATCACGGACACCACGCGCATTGAAGGCTACACTACCGACATCATCACGGATTTAGCGCTGGACTGGATGAAGGAGCGCAAAGACCCTAAAAAGCCGTTCATGTTGATGTATCAGCACAAAGCCCCTCATCGAAATTGGATGCCCGG
>JABMOI010000085.1 GCA_013204185.1 bacterium
ATGTATCATTTTGCGTAGTCCGAGGAATACCACTCTGCGTCAAAGAGGACAGTGAGATAACGTTGGGATCTGAGCCCCCCAAGGGGAGCGGAGGGTCATTCAGAGGACATTCGGAAAATGTCCCATTTTGCGTAGTCCGAAGAATGACCCTCCGCGAACCAGACAAAGATTCCGCGAATCCGCCAATTTCAAGCAAACCTTTTCAATCTGATTGCAACTGCACCATAGCGCTCCCGTAGACGGCCCAAGTTTTCAGTCACGGAATCCCATTATCAAGGGATTGCTTGTTCTTTAAATGGAATCGATGGCAATAGGAATGCCGGACTTTCCAACCGCGTCTAATCCGCGTGATGAAACAGGCTTTTGGAATGACTACTAACATTCCATCCGAACACTGAACCCAATTGAACAGAATTATGACCGGCAGACACCTTATGTCCAGTTCCTTTAAAACCGTACTTCGTGGCGTTGCACTTTGCGCGCTTCTACTAAGCTTCCTTCCTATTGCAGCTCAAGCTCAAGAAGTCAGGGAAGTGACCTTTAATGAAGCAGTTCAAATTGCGCTGGATCGCAACGTAACCATACTTCGAGCACAAAATAATCTGGAACTGCAAGAACTAACTGTTCAGTCAGAAAAGATGGATTTTTTGCCCAACGTCAACCTCAACTCGGGTGGTAACAGGAACTTCGGGTTCCAGTTTGACCAAACAAGTGGAAAGCTGGTTAATCAGTCTACAGACGGATTCAGCCTTTCAGCGAGTTCAAGCGTAAGTCTATTTGCTGGGTTTGCAAACGTAGCCTCTCTTGCAGGAGCGCGTGCCACGTTGGAGTCCCAGGAGTATTCATATGAAAGGACGAGACAGACGGTCGTTTTTAACGTCGTTTCAAACTACTTGAATGTGATTCTAGGCGAAGAAACCGTTCGCATTCGTCAGGAAGACGTTGAATCTCAGCGCCAACTCTTCGAGCAAATCGAAGAGTTTGTACGTGTCGGAACGCGCGCCATCTCTGATCTCTACAATCAACAGGCAACCCTTGCAAATGCTGAGCTTCAACTTCTGAACGCAGAAAGTAGCTATCAAGTTAACAAGACTCGTCTGATCCAAGTATTGCACCTAGATCCCCTTGTAGACTACAAATTCATTTCGCCAGACGCGGAAGCCGTTTCGCTGAACGTGCGCAACTACTCGCCGAAAGACCTAGTTTTATCTGCATTTGAACGCCGCGCGGACCTTCGGGCCCAAGAGCTTTCAATCGATGCTGCAGAGCAAACCATTCGCTCAGCCAAATCTGGCAGGTTGCCTTCCTTGAACCTCTCAACGAGCGCAGGTTCATCTTACAGTTCAGCCCGTGCATCGAGTTTCGGGACTCAAATGGAAGATAACCGATCTGAGCGATTGAGCTTAAGCTTATCCATTCCGTTGTTCAACCGCTTCAACACAAAGCGCAATATCGAGGCTTCTAAAGTCCAGTATGCCAATGCGCGCTTGGACCTAGAAAACTTGCAGCAGAACGTAGCAATTGAAGTTCGTCAGGCCTACCTGGACTACCAGACAGCAGTAAAACGGTTGGAAGTAACGGCGAAAAGCCTAAAAGCTTCTGATCAGGCACTACAAGTAGAGCAGGAACGATACAATGTCGGCGCATCTACACTTGTCGAACTGACTCAAGCTCGCTCTCGATTTGTGGATTCTGCCAGCCAACGTGCCCAGGCCGTTTTCCAATTCCATTTTCAGCACCGAGTAATCGAATATTACTTGGGTACGCTTGATCCTGGGCAGTCTTTGTTCAACTAGCCCTTTCGGGATCTCCCTGTTTCATCACACACGACGCGAAAGCAACACATCATGGCGAAGAAAAAGAACGCAACTAAGCGGATTCTATATATTGTTGGGGCCCTAGTTGGTCTGATTATTATCGTAGGACTCGTGGCAACCAAGACGGGAATCCTTGGGAAATCCGATGGCGCTGTTCAGGTCGAACTGGGAGATGTGGAGATTCGCACAGTTACCCAGATTGTAACAGCTTCTGGAAAGATTCAGCCCGAAGTTGAAGTAAAAATCAGTCCTGACGTTTCTGGAGAGATCGTTGCACTCCCGATCGTTGAAGGCGATCAAGTGCGCCGCGGTCAGTTGTTGGCTCGGATCAAACCTGACTTTTATCAAGCCCAGGTAGACCAGGCAGAAGCTTCTGTTCTTCAGGCGAAAGCATCTGAAGCACAGCGACGTGCAGATATGCTACAAGCTGAATCAGACCACAAGCGGCAGACGTCGCTTTATGATTCTGGTGCCATCTCAATTTCGGCTTTCGAAACATCCGAAAATCGATTTGAAACTGCCAAAGCACAGCTAGAATCTGCTGAATACAATGTCCAGATTACACAAGCTCGTTTGAAAGAGTCGACTGAAAACCTCTCAAAAACGACCATCTATGCGCCAATCGACGGTACGATTTCGATTTTAGCGGTAGAATTGGGTGAACGCGTTGTAGGTACGAGTCAAATGACGGGTACTGAAATGATGCGCGTTGCGAAACTAAACCAAATGGAATTGGAAGTTGACGTCAATGAAAACGAGATAGTTAACGTAGCATTGGGAGACACAGCAGCCGTTGAAGTAGACGCCTATCCGAACCGCCAATTCAAAGGAGTTGTCACCGAAATTGCTAACTCGGCTCGCGTTTTAGGTCAAGGTACTCAAGAGCAAATCACAAACTTTCTGGTAAAGATCCGCATCCTTGATCCACACAATGTGTCCTTTGACACAACCGGCGCCGACGACATAATTGATAACAATGAGGTGCCAGTTAGTTCAACGAAAATGCCAAACTTTCGTCCAGGTATGAGTGGAACGGTAGATGTGTTCACGCACACCGTTGCAGGAGCGACGGCTGTCCCCATTCAGGCAGTAACTGTCCGTGACTTCTCCAGAATCAAGAAAGAGAACGGCGGAACCGCAGATTCAACTGCTAATGCAAACGGCGACAAAGTTGAGGAAGACCTCCGGCGAGTTGTATTCGTTTTAGATAACGGGAAAGCGCGAATGGTTGAAGTCGAAACCGGGATTACTGATGCTACACATATCGTTGTGTTGTCTGGTGTGAGTTCTGGTGACAAAGTCGTGCTTGGACCCTATCGCGCAGTATCTAACACGCTTCGGCCCAATGACTTAATTGAAGAGCAGAAAAAGCCTACTATTAAACTCGATCAGTAGTCAGCTGACATTACACCTGCACGAATTATGAAAGACCAAAGTCAGCAAGAGCCCATTATTGAGCTCAAAGAAGTCAAAAAGATCTATAAAATGGGAACGCAGACGGTGAGAGCTCTCGATGGAGCCAACATCCGCATTTATCCCAACGAATATGTTGCCATCATGGGCCCATCAGGATCGGGCAAATCGACCATGATGAACATCATTGGAGCGCTGGACGTGCCCTCGAGCGGAACCTACATTCTAAATGGTCAGGACGTCAGCGAGATGAATGACGACGAGTTGGCCGCTGCACGTAATCGCGAAATCGGATTCGTTTTCCAGACGTTTAACCTTCTACCTCGCGTAGACTGCTTAGCAAACGTTGAACTGCCGCTGATATACGCTGGTATTTCGAAAGCGAAACGAAAAGAGATGGCTACTAAAGCCCTTCAGAATGTTGGCCTTGGTGATCGCATGGATCACAAGCCGAACGAGCTTTCAGGTGGACAGCGTCAGCGTGTTGCAGTGGCACGAGCCCTCGTAAACGACCCTTCTATTCTATTGGCGGACGAACCAACAGGTAACCTCGACTCCAAAACAGGAATTGAGATTATGCACCTGTTCGAAGCGCTGCATGCTTCAGGAAACACCATTCTACTTGTGACGCACGAGGAAGAAATCGCCCAACATGCAAGGCGAATCGTGCGGCTTAGAGACGGCAAAATTGAAACGGATCACATTGTAGAAAACCCAACACTCGCCAACGTCAAAGTTGCTGAACTATAGGGAACAGCTGTACTGTTTTTCGATCCGATTGAAGCGAACCACCCCTTCACTTCGCTTGATTTTGACTATCTGGAACGGTAGTGACAGCGCCTGAATGGTGACGCAGTCTTGCCCCGGTTTTGAGAATTCATAGCTCACAATGATTTCATTGCCTGTTTTCTCTACCGATTTAACTTCGATAATGTAACCGCCAGATTCAGTTGGGATCGCAATGAATCCAACCATCGTCTGAGAAAAATCTACATTGGCGATGGGGCCAAGTAAGTTGAGCTCAGCCACTGCGGTCTGAAAAGCGCTCGATTCTGAGAATACGACCTCCGTGGTATCTCGAAGAGAACCATTATGTCCCATTCCGACCGTTTCAAAATAGAGGACCTCGTCTGGTCCGAGGTCGGCGACTGGCTGGTTCTTGCAACCCGAAAAGGCTAGAAAGCACAAAAGGGTGCTTGTGAATATTCGAATCATAGTATTTATTTGGTGCATCTCTGCGAACGAAAAAAGGTATTGGGGCGCTTCACTATATGCCGACTGAATTGACTCCGTACATCGAATCCTTTCTGCCTTTGTTTGTTGCCATGAATTTGCCGGGCGTTTTGCCCATATTCATGGGATTAACAGATGGCATGACCATCCAAGCACGTCGAAAACTGGTATTTCAAGCATCTACAGCTGCTTTTTTTGTAGCTGCTTTGATCCTATTTGCAGGCGAGATCATTTTTAACACGATGGGCATCACCGTGAACGACCTTCGTGTCGGTGGTGGGCTCATCCTGCTAATCTTGTCCATTACGGATTTGATTTTTGGAGACTATAAGCGACGTGGATCCGCTGACGATGATATAAGCACGTCCAGTATTGGCATTGTGCCCATTGGCATTCCTCTCATCATTGGACCAGCCGCTATTACTACGATCATCGTAAGCCAACAAAGTTTCGGTTATATCCCAAGTTTGGTTTCGTTATTCGTCAATCTTGGAATCATAACGATCGGGTTTATAGTCGGGCCACCTCTCATTGAAAAACTTGGCTCCAGCACAGCAAAAGCCGTAGCAAAGATCACCAGCTTGTTTTTGGCCGCCATTGCAGTGGCCATGATCCGAGTGGGGATTATTGGTATGTTGGCAGCTTAAAAGCGCTGGCTATCTATTTAAGACTGTTTTCCATCTGCGACATCGTATCCCGAAGCTCCGCAGCCCGCTCAAAGTCTAGGTTGGAAGCCGCTTCCATCATTTCGGCCTTCATCTGTTTGATCATGTCACGTTTCTGATCGGCTGTCAGGTATTTGATCAGCGGATCGGCAACAGCTTTCAATTGATCTGGACCGTCGTAGAAATTGGAAGACGGGCCTCCTCCTTCACGTCTCTCGTCCGCAATGGCCGTTCCCTCGCGGATCTGGTCGATCGACTTTTTGACCGTACGTGGAATGATTCCATGCTCCTTATTGTACGCCACTTGAATCTCACGGCGTCGCTCGGTTTCCTCCATCATCCGCTGCATGGAGCCTGTAATTTTATCCGCATACAGAATCACTTTGCTCAACACATTTCGAGCGGCCCGGCCAGCTGTCTGGATGAGCGATTTGTCTGACCGCAAAAAACCTTCTTTGTCGGCATCGAGAATTGCGACCAAGGAGACCTCGGGGAGGTCTAGCCCTTCTCTCAAGAGGTTCACCCCAATCAATACGTCAAACGTGCCCATACGAAGGCCGCGAAGAATCTCAACTCGTTCCAGCGCATCGATATCCGAGTGCAGGTACCTGACCTTTAGGCCGTATCCATCCAAATAATCGGCCAGGTCTTCAGACATTCTCTTCGTGAGCGTGGTCACCAGAACGCGCTCATTACGCGCAATCACAATCTGAATCTCTTCAAGCAAATCATCAATTTGATTCTTGCTCGGACGAACAATGACTTCAGGATCAGGGATGCCCGTAGGCCGAATTACTTGCTCAACGAATACACCACCCGTTAGCTCGAGCTCGTAGTCTCCCGGCGTCGCGGTGATATACATCACTTGATGCTGCTTTTCGACAAATTCCTCAAACGTCATGGGCCGGTTGTCGAGCGCCGATGGAAGCCGAAAACCGTGTTCAACGAGGTTCAGCTTGCGCGCGCGGTCCCCGTTGTACATGGCTCGAACCTGCGATACGGTGACGTGGCTTTCGTCAATAATCATCAGGAAATCGTCTGGGAAATAGTCTAGCAAACACTTGGGGCGTTCGCCAGGAGCCGCGCCCGTCAGGTGCCTGGAATAGTTTTCAACGCCTGAACAATACCCCACTTCTCTGAGCATTTCGATGTCAAACATCGTGCGTTGCTCCAAACGATGAGCCTCCAGCATCTTCCCGTTATCTCTCAACACGGCTAGGCGCCAGATCAGTTCTTCCTCAATCGTTTTGATTGCCTTTTCAATTTGATCTTTCGGCGTGACGAAGATCTTGGCGGGATAAATGGTCAAGTAGCGGTCTTCAGCAACCTCCCGGCCCGTCAAGGGCTCAAAGATGCTGATTTTCTCCACTTCATCGCCCCAAAATTCGATCCGATACGCTTCTGTCTCAGAGTATGCTGGGAAAATCTCAACCACATCACCCCGTACGCGAAACGATCCAGGCGTAAATTCTAAATCACTACGGGAATAGAAAATGCTGGAAAGGCCATGCAATAACTCATTCCGCTGAACGGTGTCCCCAACTTTGATCTGGACAATCTGCTTTCGGTATTCATCCGGCGAACCAAGGCCATAAATACAGGAAACGCTCGCGACCACAATGACATCCTTTCGACCCGAAACTAGGGCACTGGTAGCCTTGAGTCGAAGCCGGTCTATTTGGTCATTAACCGACATATCCTTTTCGATGTACGTATCCGAATGCACGATATAGGCTTCGGGCTGATAGTAATCGTAGTAGGAAATGAAAAACTCAACGGCGTTGTTCGGAAAGAAATGCTTGAACTCCGCATAGAGCTGCGCCGCCAACGTCTTGTTGTGGCTTAAGACGAGTGTTGGTCGGCCTGCTTGGGCAATCACGTTTGAGACCGTAAAAGTTTTTCCAGTTCCCGTTGCGCCTAGTAGTACTTGGTGCTTTTCCCCGCGATTCAGTCCTTCCAAGAGCTCTTCAATAGCCTTGGGCTGATCCCCCGTCGGTTCGAAGTCGGAAACAACTTTAAAAGGCTGTTCTAAGGAGAGGAGTTGAGAAATCGATGTTTCCAAAACGTGTCTTTTTGATGATCAAAACGAATATACGACCATACTGCTCGGCCGTTGGTCCGAACGAAAACCTAAACATTTCCTTCACTACCCGTCCCTCGAAGATCGGTTCGACCCGTCGATTGGGCAACAAACTATAATCGAGAGTTAGAGTGACTACGTAATGTCATACCCAAATGAACGGCGTGCACACTTTATGCGGTACTTAGAATCAGAAGACTACTGCTATGTCGCACTGCGACGCAACCTATGTCCCAGTACTACGTAGGTGCGATGAAAACCAACAAACAGAATCATGTTCGACCTCGAATTTGCCATTGCGGCCTGGCGAAATGGCCTTTTATACAAACGTACGATTTTAAAGGAAGACCTAGACGAACTAGAGCGCCACGTACGTGATGAAGTCGATGCAGGGGTGCAGGGTGGATTAGATGTAGAGCAAAGCTTTCGCCAATCAATTAATCGAATGGGCCATCTTCCAGAATTTGATGCCGAGTATCAAAAAATATACTGGGGTAAACTACGCAAGCGCGGCGCGATCATGGACGAATTGACATGGAGATGGACCATGCTAATGAACTACGTTACCATCGCTTGGCGACTCTTACTAAAGCACCGAACTACTTCGGCAATTAACATATTTGGGTTGTCGGTTGGACTGGCGACGTGTTTCCTCATCTTTCTATTTGTCTCTCAAGAACGGAGCTTCGATTCGTTCCACCATCAATCGGATCAAATCTACAGAGTCTACCGAACTGAGGCGCGGGTGAAACCGCCTAACAAGACGTCGGAAGGGACTCCAGCCCCCCTAGGCCCAACTGCCAGCGAACTGGTGCCTGGAATTGCGGCTTATACGAGATGGACCAATACAAATACCGTTCTGCACGTTGATGGAGAAAACTCAAATGTGTCGGTATTCTGGGCTGATCCTTCGTTTTTGGACATGTTTGATTTCGCGAGTACCGAGCAAGAAAGGCGGGCGCTCGATTCGCCCGAATCCGTTGTCGTAACTCGTTCTGCTGCAGCTAGTTACTTCAAGGATGGGATCTCTGTTGGGGAGTCCATTGACTTCGTTCTAGAAGATCGAGTTCAGTCGTTCCAAGTGGCCGCCATTGTTGAAGATCCCCCATCAAATTCTAGCCTTCAATTCGAGTTTATTGGTCGATACGGAACGCTTGAGGCTCAAAAAGGCAGCACATCCGAGTGGACATCAAATAGCACGGCCACGTACGTGATGTTGGAAGATCAAGTGGATCCACGCGCAGTCGAAGCCGGAATATTGCCAATCATAAAGACTTTTTTAGGGGAGGAAATTGAATCTCTGAAATCTCGAGAATGGTGGCAAGATGTTGAGTATCCGATTCAATATCACCTTCAACCGTTATCCCAGGTCCACTTGAGTCCCGAAATCGATTCATTTTACATTGCGGTAAGCAATCCGCTGTATTCGTATATCCTTTTAGCTATTGCCGCTGGCGTGCTTTTCATCGCAAGTGTCAATTTTATCATGCTCTCCGTAGGGAAAGCCTCGACCCGCGCAAGAGAAGTGGGGATGCGTAAGTCCTTGGGAGCCACTCGCGCCCAGTTAATGGGTCAGTTTTGGGGGGAAGCACTTATCGTAACCTCCCTATCTGTTGTTCTAGGGCTCTTCATCGCGTATTTCCTGCTTCCTTCGTTCAACCAATTGGCCAATCGCGATCTGGCATTTTCTTCCCTTTTCAGCCCAGGTGCCCTCTCGGTCATTCTCTTGCTCACGCTGGTGACAGGACTCGTTGCAGGACTTTATCCGGCAGCCGTTCTTTCGTCGTTTGAGCCCTTATCGGTGCTAAAAAATGTTTCTTCAAAACTCAGAGGGATTCAGTTCTCCCGAGCGATGATCATCTGCCAGTTTGTGGTCTCTGTGACCTTAATTGCTGCCGTGTTGGTCATGCAAAAACAGATGCGTTTTATTGGTCAACAAGACTTAGGATATGATGCAGAGCAAGTCATTTCTGTAGACTTAACTGGAACAGATTCAGATCTGGAAGACCTTTCGGTGCAGTTTGCCGAGCAAATCGCGCCCATTCCTGGGGTTTTAGGTTCTAGCACAGCCTCCACATCATTTGGAGGCAGTTGGAGTCGCACGGTGGTTCAGGAAAACGATGTAAACCACATCGATTATCTAAACCGAGTTCAACCCTCATTTCTGGACGTGATGGGAATTGACTTGGTTGAAGGCCGCAATTTCTCACCTGAGTTACAGTCGGATGTCCAAAATGCGGTGCTGATTAACGAAACGTTTGCGGCCGAAATGGGATGGGAGAATCCGATAGGCAAACCACTTACCAAATGGCCAGGCGTGACGGTTATCGGAGTGGTGAAGGACTTTAAATTCCTATCTGCGAAAGAAAAAGTACCCCCGATGATGCTCCATATGAGCCCAGAACTAGGGTCGAATGACTTCATGCTCGTTCGATTCCATCTGGCTAACTCAGATGAAGTACAGGCTGGACTCAGAAAAGGTTGGTCCGCACTTTCTCCTATCATCCCTTATCGATCTGAATTTCTGGACCAACGGATTCAAATGCTCTACGAAAGCGACCGGCGTTGGCAAACAATTATTAACTACACAGCCATACTTGCGCTCATCATTTCTGGATTGGGATTGTTTGGAATGGCTGCTTTGTCCATTGCGCGTCGCACGAAAGAGATTGGTATTCGAAAAGTATTAGGAGCCTCCTCCCTCAACATTGCTCGGCTCATTACGTTTGAGTTTGCCGCGCTTGTTTCCGTTGCCATCTTAATAGCGATTCCGTTGGCCCATTGGGTAATGAATAAGTGGTTGTCTACGTTCGCCTTTCAAATAGACTCTGGCATAGGACTCTACCTGCTTTCTGGCCTGTTAACGTTGGCTATCGCTCTCATTACTGTCAGTTTTCAAACCATTCGTGCGGCCAATTCCAATCCGGTCGAGTCAATAAATTCTGACTAGCAAACGGCCATCTAAGGCAAGGTAGAGGACACGACCTAAACATCAGATCGTCCGCGACCTGGGAAACGAAGGAGAGAGTGAGCCGTACTGTGTTGCGAAACACGGTCCCCTCCGCCCACCGATGGTTTTGGCGGACCACTCTGATAGAAGCCCACCATTCTGATAGAAGCGCACCATGAAGAAGATTGCAGCCTACCTGTGTCTGATGTTTGTTTTAGCCGCCTGTTCGGCACAAGACCAAACTACTACTACTACTACGTCTGGAGACATGACGGTAGAAGAATATGAACCCAAATCCACCCTCGTTGTGGAAGAACATCCACTGAGCCGTGCCAAGTTTCCGTTCGTTGATGTTCACAGTCATTGGTTTCAAGCTCCGACCATGACCGCAGGAGCAGTCGACACGCTTATTATGGAAATGGACGGGATGAACATGGGTGCGCTCGTCAATTTGTCTGGTGGATCGGGCGAAAACTTAGCAGGCGCGGTCTCCAATATGGAGGCAAAATATCCAAACCGCATTATCACCTTCGCCAATGTTGATTTTGACAGCGTTGGTGCTGAAGGTTGGACCGAGCAGGCGGTGGCCCAGCTGAGAGCAGACGTAGCTGCCGGCGCCCGCGGCCTCAAGGTTTACAAGAACTTGGGTATGGACGTGAAAGACGTCGATGGCAATCGAGTTGCTGTAAACGATCCGCGCTTGGACCCAATTTGGGCATTGTGTGGCGAATTAGGCATTCCGGTCTTGATTCACTCTGCAGACCCTGCCAATTTTTGGAATCCGAAGGACAAGTACAATGAGAAGTGGCTTGAGCTCAAGTTGCGCCCGAATCGATACCGCGCTCCAGGCGAGTACCCATCGTTCGAAGCTATTATGGACGAGCAGTACAACATCATGGACAAGCATCCTGAAACCACGTTTATTAGCGCGCACATGTCGTGGACAGGAAATGACCTAGGTAAATTGGGTGCCTTGCTAGATAAGCACCCGAATATGTATTCGGAAGTTGCCGCTGTGATCTACGAGCTCGGGCGTCAACCCATTGCAGGACGCGCTTTCTTGACGAAATACAAAGATCGCATCCTATTTGGCAAGGACTCTTACAACGTGAGCGAGTTCGACACGTACTTCCGCGTCTTTGAAACAGCGGACGAATATTTCCCTTACTACCGTAAGTATCACGCTCAGTGGAGCATGTACGGTATGAATTTGCCGGACGATGTGTTGCGCGCAGTGTACTACGAAAACGCGCTACGGATTATCCCAGGGATGGATAAATCAGTTTTCGGGCTCTAGAAAGTTCATAGCTGAAGCGCAGATATTAGAAAGGCGGGCCGATTTTAAATCGGCCCGCCTTACTGCTTTTTGTCCGGGCTGCTTTTTGTCCAGGCTTCTTTTTGTCCGGGCTGCAGCCTATCTGAATTCCAACTTGAAGCCAACAGACGGCAAGAACGGCAGTTGATCCACCCGCTTAAAGGTAAACAGATCGTAGTAGAAGAGGTTTTCTCTGTTGAAGAGGTTCACTGCACCTGCTCGCAACGTGCCTACATACCGACCATGCTCGACGCGTCGCTCAAGCCACAAATCTACTCGCGCATAGGTCGGCTGGCGGCCGCCGTAGGGTTTGGAATAGATGATTCGATCAATTCCCGCCTCTGTTGCCACGTCCACGCCGGGCGTCAATAAATACCATTCATCAAACCCACCAGATTGCGTATATGGAAGCCCCGACCCGTATTGCCATTGCAGCGTAACCCCTACTTCGCCCTTTTGAGCATGCAACAGAGCGTTAAACTGATGTTTTCGGTCGTGTGATGGGCTATACACGTAAGCGTCCGTTTCATATTCCACTTTGGAATACGCATAGCTCACATACCCATCCAGAACGGAATCAAACCAGAATGGACGATTTTCCACGTTTAAACGTGTGTCCAGTCCGTAGGCAGAGCCCGTAGCCTCTTGCAAGGAGGTTGTAAAGCGAGGAAACGGGCTAAACACAGGCACGGTTAGGTGGTCGTACGACTTGTAATACCCCTCCAGTGCGGCACTCATCCATGGGAAGAGCCTCACATTCCAGCCCAAAATGGCGTGCTGGGACATCGTTGCCTCAGCGTTTTCGGGCGTAGTTACCCAGGCGTAGAAAATATTGCCAAGGTCCCGCTCATCCGACAGCCCTGAAATGGCTTGATGATAGATTCCCCATGAGGCATTGAACTGATGCCGACCGGTTTTGCCCGAGGGCCAGTAGGACATTCTAAAGCGTGGCTCAATCCAATTCTCTGAGCGCGCAGGTAGCGTATACACATGAATACCCGGATTCACGTTAAGCTTTCCACCTAGCAGATCGGATGTGACTTCCACGTGCGAACTGATTTCCTCTAACTCGTCTGTGGTTGAACTTAAATCATTGAACAGGTCATCCAAGAGAAGAGAAAAGTCCGTTTTGCGATAGGTCGAACCCATTGAAAGGTCCGCTCCCCGAAACTGGTACGTAAAACGTGCTTTCACATCGATACTTTCCAGTGTGGACCGGCGCTCAACCGCTTTTTCAGGTCCAAACTCATTCGTCATTTCAGAAATTCCCGCTGTGAACTCAGCTACCAGAGGAATATCGTTTGACCGATACACGTAGGTACCCCCGTACACTCTGTTGGTCCATGCGACCTCGGTACTATCCGTAATTTCAGAGGCTTCTGCCTCACCAAACACGCTTTTTTTAGTGCCTGCAATATCCCCACGGTCATTTGAGTCGAGCACGGTAAATGAGAGCTCGTGGCTGGACCCCAGAAGCGCGTGGATTTTACCGAATCGATCTCCAAACCGATAGGGCAGCTTTTGACCTACTAAGTCAGGGAAGATCTCCTCAATGAGCGATTGGCGAACGGAGGCAACAAGCGACACCCGGTTTTTGACAATCGGACCTTCAACGGTTAATGCGCTCAAAAATGGAGCAATGGCCACTGATCCCGCTATATTTTGCTTATTCCCATTCCTAGCTTTCACATCCAATACGGATGAAACCCGGGTACCGTATCTGGCACTAAATCCACCTGTGTAAAAGTCTGCACGATCAACCAATTCTTCCGGGAAAGCCGAAAAAACACTCAAAATATGGAAGGGCATGTAAACGGGAATGCCATCTAAAAAGGCTAGGTTTTGGTCGACAGCGCCTCCTCGTACAAAAAGCTGCCCACCTCGGTCCCCTTGCACAACGACACCAGGAACGGTTTGCAAATAGGCAGCTAGGTCTCCTGAGACGCCTGGAACTGGAACGCGCTTAATCTCGGCCGGCACAATCGTTTCCAAACCGGCGACCACAGTTGTGACACCTCGAACTTTTTCGGCCTCTACGACCAATTCGTCAATGAGAGCGGCCTGAGGATTTAGCATAAACGACTGTTCGAGAACTTGCCCCGTAGCCAGTTGGATGTTATTCCTGAGCTCTGTGAAGCCAATAAAGGAAACGCGCAACTCATACCTACCAGGAGTTACCCGGTTCAGTAGAAAGTAGCCATCCCCATCCGTTGCCGTCCCCGACACCAGCTTGTCTGACTGAAACAAAGCGACTGATGCGCCTTGGAGCGGCTGTTCCGATGAACCATCCGTAACGAAGCCGCGGATTAGTGCTTGTTGGCCGATGGCGGTTCCAGTGATGGCAAACATGGCCAATAAGAACACAATACTGTAACGTCGGCGCATAGGCTCGAAGGGAGGCTTGGTGGCGGAAAACACGGCGACTCACAGTGATTGAGCATGTCGCAATGAAGGGTCTTTAATTTTGATTTGCCAAAACTACCTTTTAGCAATTTACCGTCACCATCCCCTTTAGCCAATGGTCACAATTACGAATCCAATTGTTTTCAATCTCTAATGAACGGATTTTACTCGTAGCGCAAACAATCGGGGGCCAACAGCCAAAATCTATTGATGCCTGCTTTTAAGCACCTCAACCACCCCTTCTAACCCCAACCCACGGGCTCGTAACAGCACGAGTAAGTGGTAGACCAAGTCGGCCGATTCTTCTAACAGCTTTTCATCCGTCCCAGCTGCCCCTTCAAGCGCCGTCTCAACCCCTTCCTCACCCACTTTCTGGGAGATTTTCTTGAAGCCTTCCTTCACCAAACGAACCGTATAAGAAGCGTCGTCTCCTTCATCCATTCGAGATTGGATCACTCCTTCTAGCTCCGTCAAGAACGAAGACGAATCCGCTTTATTGGGAAGGTCCCAGCATGTATCCGAACCCGTATGGCACGTAGGGCCGGCTGGAATGGCTTGGATGAGCAGCGTATCTCCGTCGCAATCTAACCGTATCTCCTTGGCGTTCAACACGTTACCCGATGTCTCCCCTTTTTTCCAGATTCTCTGTTTGCTGCGGCTGAAAAAGGTCACAAAACCCGTAGACTGGGTTAGGGCAAGCGCTTCATCGTTCATGTAGCCCAGCATCAAGACGTTCCGGGTACGGAAATCTTGTACAATCACCGGAATGAGCCCATTCGCATCAAACGTTAACTGGGAAGGGTCACTGCTAAATGGAATCATGGTCCTTTCTGGATTTTAGACGAACGGAAATCTGTTCACTATGAAGGGTCTGCTTAAGATCGGGAATCGCTACTTCGTGAAAGTGAAAAATACTGGCGGCTAAAGCTGCATCGGCAGAATTGGACGAAAAAAGCTCCGTAAAATGCTCAATGGACCCTGCGCCGCCCGAGGCAATGACTGGAATCTTTGATGCTTCCGAAATTTTACGGGTGATGTCTAGCGCAAATCCTTGCTTCGTTCCATCGTGATCCATCGAAGTGATCAGGAGCTCACCCGCGCCTTGCTGCTCGACTTCCATGGCCCACTGTTCGGCTTTTCTTTCCGTTGGCACGGTCCCGCCGTGCGAGTGAACAATCCATTCGCCATCCTTTTCTCGAATGTCGATGGCCACAACCACGCACTGACTCCCGAACTGATCGGCCATTTCTCGAATCAAAGACGGGTTTGAGATGGCCGCTGAATTGAGAGCCACTTTGTCCGCGCCCGCTCCCAGCAAGTCTCTGGCGTCTTGAACAGAGCGCACCCCGCCCCCAACGGTAAAGGGAATGTTGATGACCTCAGCGATGCGCCGAACCAAGTCGATCAGGGTCCCACGCGTTTCGAGCGTGGCAGCAATGTCTAAAAAGACCAATTCATCGGCGCCTTGCTCGACATAGGCCCTGGCCAATTCTACTGGATCGCCGGCGTCCCTGAGATCGACAAAGTTAACACCCTTTACGGTCCGACCGTTTTTGATGTCCAGGCATGGTATGATTCGCTTCGTAAGCATATCGCCAAAATACGCTGCTTTTTGTGCTTCTACCGGACGAAACCGTGAATCTTAACCGGAAAATGCATTTCGCACAAATACTATGTCGCACTACGACGCAACCTATGTCCAATTGCGACGTAGCTAGCATTCATCTGGTCAAAACAAGCCTTCTTCAGGTCAAAATAAGCCTTCATCAGGTCACAATAAGATTGTCATGATTCCCAAAGCATTAGTTGCTGCCTCGCTCAAACCGTTCATTTTGTCTGTGCTATCGCGTGGGCCGAGCTACGGGTACGAAATTATCCAGTCAGTACATCAACTCACCTCGGGAGATGTCTCTTGGACAACCAGCACGCTCTATCCGGTGCTGCACAAGCTCGAAAACGAGGAGTTGCTGGAAAGCTTTTGGGAGGAAATGGACAAGGGACCTGCCAGAAAATACTACCGCCTAACTGCGCGCGGCATCAAGCGAATGGAGGTTGAAAAGCAACAATGGCTCAGCATCCACGCTGCTCTCATGCTGCTATGGGAGCCTGAACCCGGTTTAGCGACGAGCTAGTCATGTTCAATCTAGACACAGCCATAGAAACTTGGGGCCACAGTCTAACCTACCGGCGCACCATCCTAAAGTCAGATCTGGACGAATTGGAGCGCCGGGTTTGGAGCGATTTTTCTCCTGAAGTACCGTTTCAATACTCGTTCTTGGATGATGATCTAAACAAGCAGTAAGCCAAAGAGGAACGGTGGCCAAAAAATTATAATGGCTGCTTTTCTGGCCCTTGCGATCGCTCTCGGAACGGTAAGCATCCAAACAATTCGTGCAGCGGGAGCAAATCCTGTCGAATCGCTAAGAATGGACTAGAAACGCGTTTTGTGGATCCGGTTTTCGTAAGTAGATTGTAATCACACTCTTACGGAAATACGATGAACAAACGACCTTTCTCAACCACCCGGTTCCTAGTCGGGCTCTTTGCCCTTCTCATTCTCAGCTCCCCTTCCCAAGGCCAAGATCGACTCAAAACGATGCCTGGGTACGACCAGTTCGAAAAGATGAGCGGCGAACTTCGTTCTGCCTTCGTTTCAGGGGCGTTGCGAGTAAACTGGGCCGAAGATAGCGGCTCGTTTGAATATGCTTACGATGGAAAATCGTACCGCTTCGATATAAAGACCAAAAAGGCGACCGAAATTGAAAGCGATGGCCAAGCACCGGGCGCGCGTCGTGGAGGTTTTCCAGAACGTGGCCGTCAGTTTGAAAGCGCAGACTCACCTGACGGAACCATAAAAGCGTTTTACCGCGACCGCAATATGTACGTCAGTAAAGCCGACGGCTCTGGCGAAAAGCAGCTCTCTACGGACGGAAGCGAAGAAAAGCGAATTAAATACGGAACAGCGAGCTGGGTCTACGGTGAAGAACTGAGCCAAAGCACAGCCATGTGGTGGAATCCATCGGGCACCAAAGTGGCCTACTATCGCTTTGACGAAAGCGGTGTGCCGGACTACTACCTACAGCTCGACCAAACAGAGCTCCAAAGCGTGGTCGATGTAGAAGCGTATCCGAAAGCTGGCGTCCCGAACCCAATTGTTGACCTCTTTGTGTATGACCTTGCCACGGGTAAATCTACCCTAATGGATATCCGCGACGGCAAACCCTTCACTGACGATGTAGTCGGACATTATGTCTACAGCATTACGTGGTCACCGGACGGCAGTGCACTGCTCGTGAACCGGACCAATCGTCGTCAAAACATCTTGGAATTGGCTGTTTGTAGCCCAGAAACGAGTAAATGTAAAGCGGCCGTTCGCGACGAATGGCCTAATAGCTGGGTTGAAAACCGCCCGACCATGCAGTTTCTCCAAGATGGCAAACGCTTTATCTGGGCTTCGGAGAGAACGGGCTGGCAGAACTACTACCTATACAACCTTGATGGTACGCTCTTAGCCACGCTTACCAACCACGCATTTGAAGTATCGGGAATTGTCCAGGTTGACGAAAAAGGAAAAAAACTGTGGTACATGGCACGCTCCGGCGACAACCCCATGAAAACCCAGCTCCATAGCGTTGGGCTTGATGGAAAAGGAGACAAACGATTTACCGACCCGACGCTAAATCATACCATTACCGCTTCTCCCAACGGCAAGTACTTCATCGATGTGGCTCAAACCCACAACACGGCGCCGGTCACGTATTTGATGGACAACAAAGGGAAACGGGTTGCAGAGGTAGCCACGAGTGACCTGACCAAATTCAATGAACTCGGCCTCGAACTCAACGAAGTGTTTACGTTCAAGGCAGCCGACGGCGTTACCGACCTCTACGGCCAGTTGAGCAAGCCGTCAAACTTCGACCCATCTAAAAAATATCCACTTCTTGTAAGTGTCTATGCTGGCCCCAACACCAACGGCGCTCGTGAAACGTTTGGTACGGCGAGTGCTCTTACCGAATACGGATTCTTGGTTGCCTCGTTTGATTCCCGCAGCGCAAATGGATTAGGTAGAAAAGTCCTTGACTCCATCTACGAAAACCTAGGTATCGTAGAAGTGGACGATCAGGCTGAAGGCGTCAAGTTTCTGGCGAAACGTCCGTACGTTGATGGCTCACGAGTAGGTATTTACGGCACGTCGTACGGCGGCTATGTATCTGCCATGGCCATTGTGCGTCACCCTGACGTCTTCCAGGCTGCATCCTCTTCTTCTCCCGTCACTGACTGGCGTCACTACGACACCATCTATACCGAACGGTACATGTGGAAGCCACAGGAAAATACGGCTGGCTATGATGCGGGCTCTGTCATGACCTATGTCGATAACCTCAAGGGACGCTTGATGTTATACTATGGAACGGCAGACAACAATGTGCACCCTTCCAACATGATGCAGCTCATAGCAGCGCTTCAGAAGGCAGGAAAGAGCTTTGATGTCCAGGTCGGACCAGATCGCGGCCACTCCGGAATCAACCCGCAGCGGATGATGGAGTTTTTCATCGCAAACTTGGTTATTCACCCGATGTCTGGGCACTAAAATCCGGTAAAAAGGCTGATTCCCAACGCGGCTCGGCCGCCGTTGGCCCTGCTTAGCCAAACAAATTGAGCTCCTCGACCCCACGCTCTAGGTCGAGGAGCTTTTTTTTGCGATGAAGTCCTCCCCCGTAGCCCGTTAAAGAGCCGTCAGATCCAATAATTCGGTGGCACGGAATCACAATGGCAATGCGGTTATCGCCGTTGGCACGCGCGACGGCGCGTACGGCTTTGGGATCTCCAATGTTGGTCGCGAGGTCTAGGTATGATGCCGTTTTACCATAGGGCACCTTGAGTAGCGCCGCCCATACCTTTTGCTGAAAGTCCGTTCCCGGGTAATCTAGGGGCACCGTAAACTCTTCCAGGTCTCCGGCGAAGTACGCATCCAGCTCCGTCTTCATTCGAACCAACATGCTGTTTGCTTCTGGAATAAACGAGCAGGAAAACCGTTTTTGAATCCGCTCAAGCTGGGTAGGCAACATGGGTCTATCCACAAACTCCAGCAGCACCAAGGAGCTGTCCGTGGCCCCCGCTAGCATTGGCCCAACGGGAGTCATGATTCTGTCTAGATACACGATGGTTGAATGCGCGGCGGCAGAGGCATTGAGCCCTGTAAACTTCTTGATTGCTTCGGTGAACCCAGCCATGGACTCGTATCCTGCTTCCATGGCCGCCGACGTCACCGTTTCTCCCTGCTTCATATGCCCCATTGCTTTTCCTAGTCTTCTCGCTCTGCTGTAGGCATGAAAGGTCATGCCGTGATTTGATTTAAACCACCGCCGAGCCCTTTCGGGCTCAATGCCTAGGTTTCGGAGGTCCTGATCTTTCCAACGATGGGTAGGATCTTGGTCAACGCGCTCCAATAGCATGGCTACCCACTCTGGTTGCGCTCCCAACTCCTCTAACGGTTTGCACCGCTTGCATGGCCGAAATCCTGCATCCAGTGCGTCCTTTGTGTTGGGATAAAACTCAACGTTCTCAGGCTTGGGTTTACGCGCCGAGCACGTCGGCCGGCAGAAGATTCCCGTGGTCAACACCGCCGTAATAAAAACCCCCTCGTACTCGGACTTGCTGAGCGTGAACGCTTCGATCATCTCCTTTCTAGGAGGAAGGCTATTGTTGAGCGAGGTTGGCTGCATGAGATTGGGCTGATGATATAACCCAAAATCGGGAATCCCTTGCGGCGGCGCTACCGAAAAATCAACGTTGAATTTTTTAGGGTAGGCGCCGTAGGCTCTTGCCAGCTGCCGGGTTAAGGTTGTCTAAATGCATTCCTATGGGCGCAGATCTCACACATCATAATCTGCACGCGAACGGGGTGATATCATGACTGGAGACATCAGGCAAGGTATCCACATATCACTCGGAATATTGCTTTATGGCGTTGTGTCGGTTAGACTTAGTAATCCCGGTCCTCTGACTATAATTCCTGTTATCAGTCAGTCTTGGTCGTATAATCCGCGTTATACGGTGCTTGACATGGCTTCCGGTTTCTTGATCGTTTCTCTGAGGTCTTAATACTATACTGGCCTATGAATAAGTATCGCCCTAATATTTTGCGATGGGCCACAGAGTTCACGCTCATCCTTATATCTGTGTTTCTTGCCGTTTTCCTTGAAAGCGCGTTTCAAGATCAAAAAGCCCGAGCTTCTGCGAGGGGTGCTCTCGGTCAGCTTCTTGGAGAACTTCAGGAGGATCTCACAGATTTTGACAGAACGATCGCTAAACAGCATTCTCTTGAGCAGGATTATCTAAATCTGAAACGTTGGCTGTTGATGAAGCAATATCCTGCAGACAGTGTTGGTACCGCTCTGCTCAGGGTTGGAGCTGAAAACTTAACCCTATTCCCTCGTAAATCGTCTTGGGCCACCATGGTTGCCAGTGGCCAACTTCAGTATTTGAACGATCCTGAACTGGTACTCGAACTGGGCCAACTTTATGAATCAGTGTATACTCGAATCGAATACAATAGCGCCCCTTATGACCAGTGGCTACAAACTATTATGATGGACTCAAAAGCTATTCAATGGCATTCACTTCAAAGCCGTCCGTTGACAAATGACCCTGAGGAACTGGAACGCCTCCTTTCCAGTCTCGAGTGGATTCGCATTGGCTGGAATGAGTGGTATCAGGAATTGTTGACTGGATTCCGGAGTGATGTTGCGGACGCCATCAATTCTGTACAAAAGTATCTGGAACCATACGATATGTAGTTAAAAATCGGACTGGAGCGAGATAATTGAATAATCAAGCACCGTATAACAAGCGCATATTATTACGCTGAAGTCAAGCGATATGGACGAAAAGTCCTACTAAATGTGACCTTCGGGCGGTAAGTATCGTTTGAACGTAGCTCTTCCACC
>JABMOI010000086.1 GCA_013204185.1 bacterium
CCCGCCGCTCTAAACTGATGGCCAAAGGCTCGCTGCGTAAGATCGCCGCTTACAACGACGAGATCGACCTTGGCTTTATTGATATCCTCAATGAGCGCTTTGACAACGTTCTGATTACTAATTCGACCGAAGTGAATGTCCGAAATATGAGCAATTCGCTTCAAAACAGCCTTCGTCAACGTGATAGAATGCGATGCAATCCTAGCCCAGACACCCCTGAGGATTCCTGTACTAGAGCAGCATGGTCATTGGGTCTTCTAGGTACCCTTGAACCGTAGCCAAAAACTCAGATCCTGTAGCACCATCTACCACGCGGTGGTCGCAAGATAGCGTCAATTTCATCCGTTTTCCTGGCACAACCGCCCCTGACTTAACCACTGGGATGTCACGGATGGCACCAATAGCCAAAATGCACGCGTTTGGAGGGTTAATAATGGCTGTAAACTCCTCGATTCCGAACATGCCTAGGTTGCTCGTCGAAAAAGTAGATCCCGACCAATCTGCTGGTTGAAGCTGCTTGTTACGGCCCCGAGTTGCCAAGTCTTTGGTCTCAGAACCGATCTGGGCCAGTCCTTTCCTATCCGCGTGACGAACAACAGGCGTAATGAGACCGTCTTCCACTGCAACCGCGATCGCAATGTGCACTTCGTTGTGCAAGTGGATTTCATTCTCAGCTTCCATCCAAGACGCATTCACCCATGGATGCTGGCGGAGCGCTAGAGCGCACGATTTGGTGACCAAATCATTGAAGGAAACCTTGCCAAGATCTTTTGCGGCAGCTTTCTCATTTAGCTTATTCCTGAACGCAATCGACGCTTCCATATCGACATCGATCGTCAAGTAGAAGTGCGGATTGGTAAACTTGCTTTCTGCCAGGCGGCGAGCAATCGTTTTTCGCATTTGAGAAATACGAACCGTTTCGAACGCACCAGCTGAAGCTGGGGCAGATGCGGCAGGCGCTGATGGAGCCGGTGCAGATGGAGCAGCAGGCGCCGAAACAGCTGGAGCTGATACGGGAGCCGCTTTTGAAGTGCCACCCGCCATGGCGGTCTCGATATCACGCTTAACGATGCGGCCTTCTGGACCTGAACCACTTAGCGTAGATAGTTGAATGCCGTGTTCTTCCGCTAGTTTACGAGCTAGAGGAGATGCTTTGGTTCTGCCTTCCGTAGAATCAGATTGCGCCACTGGCGCAGGTGATGCAGCTGGGGCCGAATCGGGTGTTGATGATGGCTTAGGGGCGGGATCAGGCGTTGATGATGGTTCGGGGGCTGACTCTGGCTTTGCAGCCGGCGCGGCAGCTGGAGCGGCCACTTCTTCTCCCTTTTTACCACCGGCATACATTGCCAAAATTTCAGATACGTCCTCTCCCTCCTGGCCCAAGATGGCAATCAGGCCACCGATGGGGACAGAATCTCCTTCGCCAATTACACGCTTTAGCAGTACCCCGTCGTCGTACACTTCGAGGTCCATGGTAGCTTTGTCCGTCTCAACCTGAGCAACAACGTCGCCAGCTGAGATTTTTTCTCCTTCTTCTTTAAGCCACGCAGCGAGAACACCCTCTTCCATGGTGTCGCTCATTTTAGGCATTTCGACAGGGATAGCCATTTATTTCGGTCCTTTTAAGGTTTCTCTAAAGCTGATTAAAGACTGACTTTGCAGTCGTGATATTGCGATACGCTAGACGTACATGACCCGTTTACAGGCTTCGTAGGCGTCTTTTGCCTGTGGCATGTAGTAGTCTATCAGATTCTTCGCGTACGGAGCGGGCACATCCTTAGACGTTATCCGGATGATAGGAGCATCCAAATAATCAAATGCACGTTCCTGAATCTGGTACGTGATCTCGGATGAGATACTCGCAAACGGATTACTTTCGTCAATAATAACACAACGATTTGTCTTTTTGATAGACTGAATCACGGTGTCGATATCGAACGGACGGATGGTACGAGGATCAATTACCTCTGCACTGTATCCTTCTTTTTCCAATTGTTCTGCCACATCCATGGCAATCCAATGGGCTTTTGAATGAGCTACAATCGTTACGTCCGTTCCTTCGCGAGCGATGCGAGCTTTTCCGATGGGTAGCACATAATCGGCTGCTTCCGAAACTTCGCCTTTCAGACCAAACATCACTTCGCTTTCTAAGAAAATAACGGGGTTGTCATCTCTGATAGCGGCCTTCAGCAAACCTTTCGCATCGTCTGGGTTGGAAGGCGCGATGACCTTCAAGCCAGGAATGGTGGCGTAAATGGACTCAGTGGACGTGTTGTGCGTGGCTCCAAGCTGGCCAGCTGCGCCGTTAGCACCCCGAAAAACAATGGGGACACTAAATTGGCCACCAGACATATATCTCATTTTCGCGGCGTTATTAATGATCTGGTCGATGGCCACGAAGGAGAAGTTGAACGTCATGAACTCAATGATTGGACGAAGCCCATTCATTGCAGCTCCAACTCCCAAGCCACAAAAGCCATTCTCAGAAATAGGGGTGTCAATAATTCGTTTTGGGCCGAATTTTTCTAGCATCCCTTCGCTGACCTTGTAGGCGCCGTTGTATTCAGCGACTTCCTCACCCATCAGGAACACGCGAGGATCGCGTTCCATTTCTTCCGTCATTGCGGCTCTTAGGGCTTCTCTATACTGCAAAATTGCCATATCAGTAGGTACTGTCTAACAGGTTTAATACGAATGAATCTGCCTTGGTTTAGGCGAGGTATGGGTAATCGTCTTCAGCGTAAATATGCTCGTAGATCTCTTTGAGCTCGGGAACAGGGCTCTGCTCTGAAAACTCTACCGAGGCCAATACCTCTTGTTTGACATCCTCGTCGATGGCGTCAAGCGCTTTGTTGGTCGTCAACTTGTGCTCTAGGATGTAGGCTTTCAAGCGAATAATTGGATCTTGATTTTTCTTCGATTCAAGTTCCTCTTTCGTCCGGTATTTCTGTGGGTCAGACATTGAATGACCGCGGTACCGGTACGTCCGAATCTCTAGCATGGAGGGCTTATTCTCTCTAGCCAGTGCAACATGATCCTGCATTGCCTTGCAAACAGAAAACACATCCATTCCGTCTACCAGCGCCGCCTTCATGTTGTATCCAATGGCATGACGCGTGAACTCCGTTTCTGCAAAAGCACGGTGAACAGCAGTCCCCATGGCGTACTGGTTATTCTCGACAACGAGAATGGCAGGAAGCTCGTACAAGGCGGCAAGGTTGGAAGCTTCATGAATCGAACCTTGACCTGCGGCTCCGTCACCATAAAATGAAATAGAGACACCACCGTCTTCTTTGTATTTGTGGGCAAATGCAATTCCAACACCAACTGGGACGTGAGCCCCTACGATGCCATGCCCGCCAAATAATCCTTTTTCTTTGGAAAAGAAGTGCATCGAGCCACCTTTTCCGTGTGAGCTGCCGCCCACCTTGCCAAACATTTCAGCCATGCATTCATTGGCCGTCATTCCAAGCGCTAAGCCGTGACCATGGTCCCGGTAGGCGGTAATAATGGAATCCTTTCCAATCTGGATGGCTGTTGCTGTTCCTGTAGAAATGGCTTCCTGACCAATGTAGAGATGGAGGAAGCCAGCAATTTTTTGTTTGCCATACATCTGCGCAGCGCGTTCTTCAAACCGTCGCTGCAACAGCATATTGCGGTACATTGAAAGAACATCGTCCACGGAAAGACCCAGTTCGCCGTGAGTGTAGGTTTCTGCAGGGTAGGTTGCGAACTCTACATTCAGGGAAAGAGATTGGGGGACGACGTTCTCCTGATCTACCTCTTTAGTCCGGGGTTTTGGAGCCGCTTTTTTTGCAGTGCTTGCCGGTTTGGCTGAAGCTGCCGGTTTGGCCGGCGTTTTGCGAGTCTGTTTAGCCATGTTTTGCGCTTTGGTCGGTGCTCGGTGAATTTAGAAGCCCAAGATAATACAACATTTCCGACGCAATTGTGCCATCGTTAACCATATCTTTAACAACTTGTCATTACAAGTTATTACAAGTGGGCCAAATTATAGAAGGAACGGCAACCTTTTTTGGTCGTTCACTTGCGCGAAGAACGGACAAGATCGGATCTACTGCTCCTGAGATTGAAGTAGATGCAACATGCAAACCGATATCTTTTCGCACTCCTGTAACAGAATTCCTTCCAGCTCTACTCATAATGACGGAAAAAGCAGTGACAACCACTGAGAATCCAACATTGGAACCCGATCTTGCCGCGCTTTTAGCCGGTGATGAAAAGGCTTTTGAGTTGTTGGTTGTTAACGAGAGTCCTCGATTGTTTCGAGTGATCTATCGCATCTTGGGGGACGAAGAAGAAGCCCAAAACATTTTACAGGAGACGTTCTTGCAAGCATTTCAGCGCATGCACACATTCCGAGGCGAATCGAAGTTGACCACATGGCTCTACGCCATTGGAATCAACCTTTCCCGTGCTTCCCTTAGGAAATCCAAACGGTTTAGTTCACTAAACGACCAGGATGTAGAACGCATGCTGCCTTCTTTTGCAAAGGGAATGTTCGCGGAATCGCCCGCGACCTGGGACCCTCTTAAACTGACTGAGCGAAAGGACCGCCATCGGTTGCTTCATGATGCCATTGAGCAACTCCCAGAGGATTACAAAGCGATCGTAATTTTGAGAGATATCGAAGAACACTCAACAGAAGAGGTTGCCTCGATGCTCAATATTACTGGGGGCGCAGTGCGTGTTCGATTGCATAGAGCCAGAATGGCCCTACGCAACATGCTCAATCCGCACTTCCAGTACCAAAAAAGCGCGGCAAGGTAACGAGATGAAACCACTAATTATCTTGAAAACGATGCTAGGGCTGGCTCCAAACTGCAAGAAAGTCAATGATTTCTTGGCTGATTACGTAGATGGCACGCTTCCAGAAAAAACCCAGCAGCAATTTGAAGAACACATCGGTATGTGCAAATGCTGCGGAATCTATTTCGACCAATATCGAGCCACCATTGACTTAATGAAAGAAGGTCAAGAGGTACAGATTCCATCCGAATTGGTTGAACATACGATGTCATTCCTTCGTAAGAACGCCAACTTCACCCGGAAATAGACCTCCTCGGATGCAAACGGCGCACCCCCTTGTAATCATTCCTACCTACAACGAAGCTGAGAATATCGGTACCGTTATTGGGCAAGTCTTGTGTCTTCCGCTCGGATTTCACATCCTAGTTGTGGACGATGGGAGCCCCGACGGCACGGGGGACCTCGTTGATGCGCTCAAAAAGAGCCACCCTGAGCGCATTCACTTACTTCGAAGAGCTGGAAAGCAAGGACTTGGAATGGCTTACATTGCGGGCTTTAAGTACGCTTTGGAAAACGGATATGAGTGGATCTGCGAAATGGATGCCGACATGTCACACAACCCGTCGGATCTTGAGCGAATTGCTGGGCCGGTGATGAACGGCGATGCGGATCTTGCTATTGGATCTAGATACATCAATGGCGTACGGGTCATGAATTGGCCCCTGTCCCGATTGATGCTTTCCTACGGCGCAGGCATGTACACCAGAGCCATTACAGGAATGCGTATTCAAGATGTTACGGCGGGCTTCAAATGTTTCCATCGACGCGTTCTTGAAGCTATTGACCTGAACGCCGTGCGCTCCAATGGCTATTCGTTTCAGATTGAACTCAATTTCAAAGCGTGGAAAAAGGGATTTAAACTCGTTGAAGTGCCCATTATTTTTACTGAGCGGACAGAAGGTCGCTCAAAAATGAGCAAGGCCATCGTGCGGGAAGCAGCCTGGAAAGTGTGGGAATTGAGAATTCGCTCCATTTTTAGACGCTTGTAGTAACTCCCCTGACAAGCGCCGACCACGGGAAAGCCCTATTTTCACTCCTGCTGGAAAGCTCTCACAACCGACTTTATTCAATACAGCTGAAATTAATGTACAAGAACCTCACTACTCCGGCCCACGGCGAAAACATCAAGATGGTCGATGGCCAGCTTGTGGTACCAAACAACCCCATCATCCCATTTATTGAAGGAGATGGCATCGGGCCTGATATCTGGAAGGCAGCACAATACGTTTTTGACCAAGCCGTCGCAAAGGCGTATGACGGAAAACGTAAAATTGAGTGGTTTGAAGTCTACGCTGGTGAAAAAGCATTCGACAAATTTAGTGAGTGGCTACCACAAGACACCTTGACAGCCATTGAAAATCATCTGGTTTCGATCAAAGGTCCGCTAACGACACCTGTAGGAGGCGGAATCCGCTCTTTGAACGTGGCGTTGAGACAAAAATTAGACCTATACGCCTGCGTACGTCCGGTCCGGTATTTTGACGGTGTCCCTTCCCCAGTCAAGCATCCCGAACTGATCGACATGATCATTTTCAGGGAAAACTCGGAAGACATTTATGCAGGGATCGAATTCCAAGCGGGTTCTGATGATGCTAAAAAGTTTGGTGAGGCGCTGAAGTCTGCCTTCCCAGATCACTACGCAAAAGTTCGCTTCCCAGAAACAACTGGATACGGAATTAAGCCGATTTCTGAAGATGGTACCAAACGCCTCATGCGAGCAGCCATTAAATATGCGCTGGAGCAGGGTAAAGAGAGTGTGACCATTGTCCACAAAGGTAACATCATGAAGTACACCGAGGGTGCCTTCAGAGATTGGGCCTATGAATTGGCGTGCGAAGAATTTGGCGGCGAAGTGATTGGCGAAGGCCCATGGTGCAAGCTTCCAAATGGCGTCATCATCAAAGACGTGATTGCAGATGCGTTCTTGCAACAGATTCTAACTCGCCCTTCTGAGTACGGCGTGATTGCGACAATGAACTTAAATGGTGACTACATCTCTGATGCACTCGCCGCTCAAGTTGGTGGAATTGGCATCGCACCAGGCGCAAACATTAATTACGACACGGGTCTCTCTATTTTCGAGGCAACGCACGGTACTGCTCCGAAATATGCTGGCCTAGACAAAGTGAATCCTGGATCAGTTATTCTGTCCGGCGAAATGATGTTCAGACACATGGGCTGGAATGAAGCTGCAGACCTAATTATTTCCTCGTTGGACAAGACCATTAGCCAAAAACGAGTTACCTACGACTTCGAACGCCAGATGGAAGGGGCTACTCTGCTCAAGTGCAGTGAATTCGGAGAAGCTATGGTTGAAAACATGTAAGACTCGTCCTTTGGGATGATTCTATAAACGATGTAGGGCGGGCAAAACAGAATGTTTTGCCCGCCCTAATTTTTTGCCCGCCCTACTTTTTTGGTGCTGGTCCGTTTCGAACGCGAACACTATTTATGCTTTTCCTGCTACAACGCTTTCAAACAACTGATCGAAGTGCTGGACGTGCTGGCTCCACTCGAGGTGCGCCGAAATGCCCTTCAACGTACTGACTGGAAGTGGCCGTTCTTCCCCATTTAAAATGCGCTTCATAATGCCAAATAGCTCATCGTCATCCTCATACAGGATGGGTGCATGCAGCAAGGGCGAATGCAGCGAATCTGGAATCAATTCGGGATAAGACAACCTGTTCGGTAGAAGTGGATGGCACCCACAATAAATAGCTTCAAGCATCGAGATACCGAAAAACTCGTGGAGCGAGGTCGATATCACAATATCGGCGCGGTGAAGAAGGCTACTGTATTCTTTGAAGTCCTCGGCGTAGCCGTAGTGCAAAATTCGTTCGCCGTACCGCTCAAAGGCTCTTTCGAATTCGGGGGGCAACTCTTCAAAATGCTCTCCAGCCAGAATGAGTCGAAATTTGTGGCCTGAGTCGTCCAACCGATTCATCAACCTAAAGAATGCAGCCGGATTCTTGTCGTATTCCCATCGCTGATTCCATAGCACGATGGGCAATTTCATTCCGGGCCCCCAAGGGTGACCCTCAAAAGCAGAAGCGTACTTGTCGTGACCTCGCAAATTTAATCCGAGATGCAGAACCGACGTTTTTTGCCGAATTTGCTGCGCCGTATTGAGGTGCGTGTAGTCTGGGAAGAGACGCAAAAGTCGCGGCAACGCTTCCACAAACTGGTCGTAATGAAACTGGGAATTAAAGACGATGTGGTCTGCGGCTAAACAAGACAAATAGTTGATATAGCCGTACGTGTGGTCCCTATTTTTTCCTTCTGGAAGGGGGTACGTCAATTGGTTTTCATGCATATACATGACAACCGGTACCCCTGAAAGTTCGGATCGAGTCAGCGCCAAGAAAGCAGGCAAGTTGACCATGCTCGATGCAAAAATGAGGTCGGGCTTCTCCGCTTTTTTGTAAATCTCTTGCACTTTTTTGGCCATGGTCACCGCGCCGCCGTGCATGCGCCATTTCCAAAACCTGGCAGACATCGTGACGGTGTCTATCTTGTGACTTGAGTGAGCAATGAGGCCGTCAAGGAAGGACTTGTGGCTGCCGCCATACCACGGTTCAAGAGCTAATATCCGCATAATAACCTATTCTGAAGTTGCCGTTAAGCCAGCCGTTCTTTCAGCTCTGCCTCTTCTTCGTCCTGAGCCGGACGAACAATGGAAACACCTCTTACTTGCAAGTAATCTCGAAGCGTTTCGTCAAGCACTTCTTCCGCTGTGATCAATTCTTCGTCGCCAGGCGCTAGCGTTATGGTACGCGTGGACATCGCGATCGTAACCAAGCTCGTGTTGGTATTCTTGATCAGCATGCCTTTTCGCTTTCTAATGGTCATAACTAAGTAATGGTTTACAGGCCAGTTCAGGGATGGATCGGCGAGAATCGAGTATACAACTTTTGTGTTTCATTCTCCTTCCTACTTCCCTCTTTCATCAAATGGTTTGACGTATTTCATCGTATTCTTATGGAATCCTCGACTCCTCTTGGGGCGCTAGTTCAGTCTTTTTTTCCACCAACGTGCCTTCATTGTAAGGCGCAGATACAACTTCCAACTATCTTGTGTAGCCGGTGCGAAGAGGACTTAGCGTCGTGCCTCATTCCAGAGTGCGAAATGCCAGGAGTCACCCCAAAGGCTCGAATCGTATGGGGCACATGGTATTATAGGCTTGGTTCGCCCATTAGGTCTATGCATCGGGCGCTAAAATACGATGCGAATCTGCGCGTAGGAGCTCTTATGGCGAAGCGCATTCAATTGCCTTGCCAGTTCTTAGAACGGATCCCTGAAGGTGCGGTCTGTATACCTGTGCCATCTCACCGTATTCGAATTCTGGAACGGGGACTCCAGCAAACAACCATTCTAGCGGACGGTGTGGCTTCGAAGCTCAGGGTTCCCACTCTTTCGAAATCACTTATCCGGCGCTCTCTCTCCCACTCACAAAGCAAGTTAGATCGATCCGGTAGGCTAACCAATCTTGCAAAAGCCTTTGAGGTGGTTTCGCCCATATCTGCCAGTCATGCGATCCTGGTAGACGATGTGATGACAACGGGGACAACACTTGATGCTGCGGCCCAGGTTCTTGAGAACAAAGGCATTGAGGTAACGCTGATGGTAGCCGCGTTTAGACGGGAGGCATTTGCCTTATAAACCACAACCTTGACTACCGAAAGTCTTCCACATTGATCTGACGTTCGCACGATTCGGCTTCGTCTCTTTCATTCGTGGCCACAATAACAATGGTGCCTCTCTTAGAACGGCACGCTCGATCACCTGATGAACCATTTGAGAGCCAATTTCATCCAGCGTCGCTGTCGGTTCATCCAAAAGCAAAACAGGCGGCTCTGCCAGTAAGGCGGTCGCTATTCGTACGCGTTGGAGCATGCCCGAAGAAAACGTGTGGACGGGGTCGTCGGCGCGGTGAAGAAGCTGCACTTCATCTAAGGAAGCGTCAATTCGTTCGTCCCTATTTTTTAGCTGCCTCGCCTTGGCAATAAACTCAAGGTTTTCGCGGGGAGAAAAGCCTGAATAGACATTCAAATAGGGCGCAACGAGGCCACAACGCAGTGGCCTCTCTTCCGCGTCAATCTCTAGGCCATCGACGGAAAGCTCAACCAATCCTTTAAGAGGCTGCATGATTCCAGCCAAGATTCGAACCAGGGTCGATTTCCCTGACCCGTTCGAACCAACAATAGCCGTGGTTGTACCGCCCACGAATTCCAGATCCATCTTCCGAAATAGAAGTCGCTTGCCGAACCGGTGACCTAAATTATGCGTTTTAAGCGTGTGCATGATTCAAAATAACCCTGAACCGAGCGAATCCCTACCTCCCTCGCCAAATATGAATTGATTTTGAGTCAAGTTCTCAGTTCACGGGTGTTTTGAGCTGCCTTCTTCTCGGAGTACACCCGTTTGACGGAGTTTAGGCGCCGCGTTTGAGGCCACTCTCGGAGCCTGATCTGTAAACTTTTTAAGGGCGGCGTAAGTACCGTACGTATTCTTAGACCTAGCCATTTCTCGTGAGCGAATCAAGACCCGATACGTTGCTATTTGGACACGACCCCGCCGAAAGGTTGGTTGCCGTGCATCCCGTCACGGACCATCCGTCGAAGAAGGGTCACGTCCTGGTCTATGAGAGAAGTATTGATTCACAATCAGTCCAAGTCTCTGAAGAGCCTTTTTATCCTTTCTTTTTCCTGTCAGACATTTCCCTTCTGCGAGGAGTCGATAGGTCACGGTTTCAGTTTCAAGAACTAAAAGGCAACCTACACTTTGGTTTTTTAGTCGTCTTTAGCCGGTGGAACGAATACTGGGACGCTCTAAGGCTCATTGATCGCAACGCGGCAAAGTCCGGGGACACGTCGCCGACCTATACCATCACGTCGCCAGCTCAGCAGTACTTGATGCAACGAGGAAGAACGTGTTTCAAAGGAATGCATTTTGACGATTTGCACCGACTTCAACTAGATATCGAGTGCCTTTCCAGTACCGACTTTCCAAATGCAGACCGGCCTTCTGATCGTATCATTCTAATCGCTATTTCGGATAATAGAGGTTTCAGAAAGGTACTTGGCGCCCCAGACTGGACAGAAGAACAGCTCCTGAAAGCGATGGTTGAAACCATTCAGGTACTCAACCCAGATATTATTGAGGGTCATAATATTTTCCGGTTCGACTTTCCGTACATCCTTCGGCGTTGCCAAATGCACGGAGTTGTGTGCGCCATTGGGCGCGACCGCTCAGTTCCCAAAACATTTTCCACCTCTATCCGGTTTGCGGAACGCTCCCTAGACTACACGGCCCTAGAAATCACAGGAAGGCACGTTATTGACACGTTCTTTCAAGTGATGACCTACGATGTGGTAAAACGGGACCTGCCGGGATATGGCCTAAAAGAGGTGTCCAAGTACTTTGGCTTCGCGCCGCCCAACCGAACCTATATCGATGGGTCGCGCATAACCCAAATGTGGAAGGAAGACCCACAGAAAGTAATTCGGTACTCCCTAGACGACGTCATTGAAACAGAGCGGTTGGCCAGACACCTATCAGAATCAACGTTTTACCTGACCCAAATGCTACCCATGGAATATGGACAGGTGGCACGGGTTGGGCCGGCAGCCAAAATTGAATCGCTATTTGTTCGTGAGTATCTAAGAGAGCGGCACTCACTTCCCCGTTCTGAATGGGGTTCGCAAACGCAGGGAGGCTACACAGACATCTTCTTTACTGGCGTGACGGGCCCCATTGTGTATGCGGATGTCGAAAGCCTGTATCCTTCCATCATGCTGAACTTTGATATTCGGCCAAGCCAAGATGCTCTTGAGCTATTCCCCAAGCTCCTGCGCAAGCTGACTGATTTAAGGCTCGATGCAAAAAAACGAATGAAGGAAGAGGATTCAGGCGAGTTAAAAAGTGCGTTGGATGCGCGGCAAAACTCGTACAAGGTCGTCATCAATAGTTTTTATGGGTTTTTAGGATTTTCCCAGGCGCTCTTTAATGATTATTCAGAGGCCGATCGCGTAGCCGTGACAGGACAAAAGCTGCTCAGGTCCATCATCAAACTAGTAGAAGAGCGTGGCGGGAAGGTGTTAGAAGTAGACACGGACGGCGTGTTATTCGTACCGCCAGATGGAATCCAAACGGAGGAGGCTGAACGGGCCTTTTTGGATGAATTGAATGCGGAAATGCCGTCGGGTATCAAGATTGGATATGATGGGAGGTATCGCAGGATGCTTTCCTATAAGAAGAAGAACTACGCGCTAGAGCCCTACGATGGGGCTCTCAAACTAAAAGGTTCGTCCCTCGTATCGCGCGCAATTGAGCCCTTTGGGAGGCGTTTTGTCAGGAAGGCAATCCCGCTGCTTATGGATAACAAGATTCAAGAATTGCATGATGCCTTTTTAAAAACCCGGTCCAATATCATTGAACATCGTTGGAAGGATGTATCTGATTTCGCTAGGACGGAGACGCTCAAAGACTCCCTTAAAAAGTACGAGCGCGATACCGCCGAAGGTAAAAGGACCCGAAGTGCGCCGTACGAACTGGCCCTAGCCCGCGCACGAACGTCGATGCAGCCCATCCGCAAAGGCGATCGTGTAGCCTACTATATCGCTGGTGTGGCCGATTCGGGCCCTGCCTTCGAATCGGCCAAGCTCGCTGAAGAATGGGACAGCGCTTCGCCCGACGAAAACACGGCGTACTATTTGCGCCGGTTCGATGACGTATGTTCTAAGTTCGAATCCTTCTTTAGACCGCAGCATTTTCGTGCGATTTTTTCCAAAGAAGACTTGTTTGGATTTGATCCCTCTCAGATTTCGGTATACAATCAGGATATTCCGATGCCCGCCTTTTTAGCCTTATCCAATATGGAAACGGATGCTGAAGAATTTTGAATTTATGCGGCCTTTGAAGCTATTAATTACCCTATCGCTCATTCTAATAGGATGTTCAAGTCAGGTAAATGACTGGCCTGTAACACTAGTAGACACTGATTTTGCGATCCCAACGCTTGATTTGTCTGGCATTGTTGAAATTCAAACGGTTGTAGACAAGGAAGAAGGTCAATATTTAGGCCATCCCACCACCGCTTTGCTTGACGATGGGCAAACGGTCCTAGCTGTATACCCAAAAGGCCATGGCAAGGGACCCATCGTGTATAAAAAAAGCACGGATCAAGGCGCGTCGTGGAGTGACCGTCTGCCTACTCCCACAACTTGGAGCACTTCGTTGGAGGTTCCGACTTTATTTCGCTTTACAAAGCGAAACGGAACACATCGGATGCTGCTTTTTTCAGGCTTGTATCCCATTCGAATGGCCGTTTCCGATGACGATGGCGAGAGGTGGACTCAGTTGGAGGCAATCGGGGAGTTTGGCGGCATAGTTGCCATGGCATCTCTCATCCAAAAGAAAAACGGAGACCTGGTTGCGTTTTTTCATGACGATGGTCGATTCCTTCGTACCGATGGCCGCGCAGGCACATTTGTCGTTTACCGGACTGTTTCGATAGACGATGGTTTAACGTGGAGTGCTCCTGAAGTCGTTGTGCAAGATGAGACTATGGATTTGTGTGAGCCGGGAGCGGTATGGTCGCCAGACAAAAAGGAGCTAGCGCTCTTATTGCGGGAAAATAGCCGTACAACCTTGTCTCAAGCTATATTTTCGACCGACGAATCGTCTTCGTGGAGCGCGCCTAGCGCGCTCCCTATTGAACTTACAGGCGACCGCCACACGGCAAAGTACCTCGACGATGGCCGCTTAATTGTCGTTTTTAGAGATATGGCTCCCGAAAGCCCGACCATGGGTGACTGGGTTGCCTGGATCGGGGACTATTCGGACATTCGAAATGGAAGTCCGGGATCCTATCGTATCCGGATAATGGATAACACGAACTCGTGGGATTCCACCTACCCCGGAGTAGAAATTCTGCCGAACGGGGATGTTTTGACCACTACGTACGGACATTGGGAAGAAGGTCAAGAGCCCTTCATTGTTTCAGTCCGTCTTGACATAGATATGTTGGACCGTTGGTTTAACAAATTGAAGTAATACGCCCTCATATTGCCAGAATCTTATGCGCATTTTATTTGCTGTCGTTTTCACCGCCTTGATTGCTAGTGGCTGCACAGCACCCACAACCAGTTCACCCGATGTTGCCATTATCCCCAATCCCTTAGTGGTTGAAGGCGGGTCAGGCGTATTCACGCTTGATGAGGACGCATCGTTTGGCGTGTCCGCGGAGTTAATGGGCGTAACAGAGCGTTTTGCATACGAACTACGCCGATCAACAGGCTTTCCTTTGCCAGTCGAAGAGGGTTCGGGCAGCATTTCAGTGACGCTGGATGCGCTCCTGGGAGCGGAATCCTACCATTTAGACGTGACCAAGAAGGACATTAAGATCGTGGGCGGAGATGAGGCAGGTGTATTTTATGCTTTTCAATCACTTCGCCAGCTATTCCCTGCGCAAATTGAAGCGGCAGGCTTGGTCAGAGACGCCGTCTGGGACGTACCAGCCGTGCACATTGAAGACTCCCCCCGGTTTCCATACCGAGGTCTTCATTTGGATGTGGGACGTCACTTTTTCGGAGTCGACTTCGTCAAAAAGTACATCGATACGATGTCCCGGTATAAGTTTAATCAGTTTCATTGGCACCTAACCGAAGATCAGGGCTGGAGAATTGAGATCAAGAAATACCCTCTCCTAACCGAAATTGGAGCTTGGCGCAAAGAAACCATCGTCGACAAAAATTTTGATCCCTACATAGGCGATGGAATCCCTCACGGCGGATTCTACACACAAGATGAAATTCGCGAAGTGGTAGCCTATGCGGCGGAGCGTTTTGTAAACGTGATTCCTGAAATAGAAATGCCAGGGCACTCATCGGCCGTCGTCGCAGCCTATCCGGAATTCGGATGCACCGGCGAAAAAGTGGAAGTGCCAACAACATGGGGAATCAAGGATGAAATTCTGTGCCCATCGGAGGCAACATTCTCGTTTTTGGAAGACGTGCTAACCGAGGTAATCGATCTTTTCCCAGGAAAGTATATCCATATTGGGGCGGACGAAGTCCCGAAAACGAAGTGGGAAAACAGCTTGGTGGCGCAAGAAATAATCCAGAGGGAAGGCCTAGACGGCGAACACGAGCTGCAAAGCTGGTTTATTCGGCGCATCGAAACGTTTTTGAATGCGAACGACAAAAGCCTCATTGGCTGGGACGAAATTCTAGAGGGCGGATTGGCTCCCAATGCAACGGTGATGTCCTGGAGAGGAGTTGTCGGGGGAATTGAGGCCGCAAAACAGGGTCACGACGTAATTATGACGCCTACGAAATACGCGTATTTCGACTTTTACCAAGCAGATCCTGCAACCGAACCATTAGCCATGAATTGGGCTGGCTTCACCATACCTCTCGATACGGTGTACACGTTTGAACCGGTTCCTGCTGAATTGTCGGATCAAGAAGCGAAACACATTCTAGGAGCGCAAGCTAACGTGTGGACTGAGTACATTTCGACGCCAGAGTATGTCGAATACATGGTCTATCCGCGGGCGTTGGCCCTTGCCGAAGTGGTTTGGTCCTCGAAAGACCGAAAGGACATAGACGCTTTTTACCGCCGTTTGACCGCCAACCTCTCCCACCTTGAAATGCTAGGTGTGAACTATCGAATTCCAGAACCTCACGAAGACGAGTCCTCAGGGGATCTGGCGAGCGCTCAGTAACAAACTAGAAGGAGTCGACAGCATGGTAGGCATCGATAACGGCTCGTTCCCCGCTCTTTCCGGGGAGCGAGTTTCCGTGCTCCATTCCTAGAACTCCGGCGTACCCCTTTTCATGGATGTGCTTGAACACGTTCCTGAAATTGACTTCTCCGGTCGTGGGCTCCTTTCTGCCGGGATTGTCTCCCATTTGGAAGTAGGCTATTTCGTCCCAAGCAGCATCGATGTTCGGGATGAGATTACCCTCTGTTATCTGTTGATGGTACAAATCATCCAATATCTTACAGGACGGACTCCCCACCGCTTTACATATCTCGTAGGCTTGGGAAATCTTAGTAAGAAACTGCCCAGGATGGTCTCTAAAATTTAAAGGCTCAAGCACGATCACCAATCCGTGAGGCTCCAAGATTCCTGCTGCCTGTTTCAGACTTTCCACAACATTAGCGGTCTGAAAGCCCATTTCAAGTCGTAGGTCCACGTGTCCGGGCACAACCGTCATCCATGTGGCATTAACTCGCTTGGCAACGTCAACTGACTCCCGGATAAATCCCAAGAACTCTTCCCTCAGCTCGGCTTTGCCGGACGTAAGGTTTGGTTCTGACCAATAGATCTCATGAGCAACAAAGACACCCATTTGGATGCCTCGTGCCGCCATGGCCCGGGCCATACGCTCCTGAAGCTCGATAGGCCGGGAACGCATTGAGTTATCCTCGAACGCCGTAAACCCCTCGTCTGCCATGAAATTCAGCTGGTCAATCGGGTCCTTACCAGCGTGTTCTGCAAACATCCCGAGATGAGGGGCATAGTTGAGGTTGAACCCAGCCGTTGAACGCTCTAATGAGGCACCTCGAGCTAAGGCAGCGCCAGATACTGGCAGTCCTGCAGCAGCTGTAACGCTAGCCACCAAGCCTGACTTTACAAATTGCCGTCGTTTCATAATTCGAATGGTTAAACCACTTTCGTCTCGCCTGGAACGGCAATCGGATAACGGCCATTTGCATCTGGCATGACCGGCGGATTTGCATCCCACGCAAATGTCTTCGGCATGATGGAAATGTCTGAGTTAATGGCGTCATCCCACTCAATAAGCTGGCCTGAATAGGTGCACAATCGACCCAAAATAGCCGTCATCGTTGCCCTGGCACCGTTTTCAGCGTTTGAGAATTTATACTGGCCTGCTGCAACGGCGGCAAACAACTCGTCGTGTTCTACTTGGTAGGGGTTTTTGTCGTTGCTAGAATCGTGCTGGAACAAGGTGTGTCCCGACGCTGAGATTAACTGTCCCGGTTTAGGGGCCGTACCATTTGTGCCGTGAAATGCTTCGGTCACGCGGCTCATTGTGTTGGGCATATGACGACATTGACTGATCATCCGGCTGCCGTCGGCATACTCATATTCGACATAGTGGTGGTCGAAAATTTCTCCGTGATCTAACCCGGTTCTCACAAGCCTACCGCCTTGTCCTTGAGCCCGCACAGGATGCGCGTCTTTGACCCAGTTTGCCACGTCAATATTATGAATGTGTTGCTCCACAATATGGTCGCCGCAGAGCCAATTAAAATAATACCAATTTCGCATTTGGTACTCCATCTCTGTTAGCTTGCGACCGGCCGTTTTTTCTAAACTCGCACGGTCCCGTACCCACACTCCACCGCTATTCCAATACACGCGGGCGGTTGTGATATCTCCAATCATGCCATTTTGAATGCGCTCAACCCACTCCTGGTACTCAGCCTGATAGTGACGTTGCAATCCAACAACGACGTTTAGCTTTTTCTGCTTTGCAATTTCAGCCGTTTCTAGTACTCGTCTAATACCGGGAGCGTCTGTTGCAACGGGTTTTTCCATAAACACGTGCTTGTTTGCAGCGATAGCAGCTTCAAAATGGATCGGACGAAATCCAGGTGGTGTGGCAATGAGAACAACATCAACCAACGGAATCAATTGCTGATATGCGTTCCAGCCCACGAAGCGTCTCTCTTGAGGGACATCCACTCTCCCGGCAACAGCGCCTGCATGACCTGCATCTGGATTTGTGATCTGCTCATAACTTTCTTCTAGTCGATCCGAGAAAACATCGGCCATAGCTACCAATTTGATGTTCTCTTTTGTGCTCAGCGCTTGGACTGTGGCGCCGGTACCCCGACCTCCGCAACCAATAATTCCAATCTTGATGACATCGTCCGACGAATAAAATGCGTTAGCGGACATGGGAAAAGAGGACGCAACAGCGGATCCAACAACAGCAGCTGAACCCAATTTCATGAAGTCACGCCGAGATGGTGAGAGCAAAGAAGAAAAGTCTTTCATAATTGAACCTGGATTGACCCGCTTCGCGCGAGGGAATATCAAGAAATAGAAGCTGGCTAAATGTAGTGGAAGCCGAATCGCATTTCCACCTCCATAATCGTCAAACTTTTGCTTTCAAACTTTAAGTGTTAAAAATTGCATTCAAACTACTCGCCCAAAACAAGAACCCAGAAGTCTACCTGGTCTTCTGAGGACATGCCGGCTTCAGGAACCACCAAACGAAATCCTAAAAATGGAGCGTCTGTGTTCCACCAAAAGCTTTTCGGGATTTGCGGGTCTCGGCGCTTCCAATTCAAGGTGGACTCCAAACGGTCCGCACATCTCATCTCAGTTGGATCATCGTAAAAGGACCCTCCTCGGACGGTTCTCGGATGCAGCCGCGTTGGCAGGCTCCACGGATCGAGCGCTCCGCTAGGCTCAAGAGTGGCATAGTAGCTTTCCTTGTATTCATCCATGGTCCATTCAGCTGCGTTTCCGTGCATGTCGTAAATGCCCCACTCATTTGGACTTTTTTGGCCAACTTTATGGAGTTTCTGCTCCCCGTTGGACGCATTCCAAGCATAGTCAGAAATGAGATCGGAGCTATCCCCAAACCCATAAACTGAGCTTCCTCCAGCTCGACATGCCGTTTCCCATTCAGCTTCTGTAGGGAGCCTGAAGAAAACCCCGGTTTTTTCGGTGAGCCAATGTGCAAAGTGTAGTGC
>JABMOI010000087.1 GCA_013204185.1 bacterium
CAACCACGCCCCCCATCCGTCGCTGCTTGGCTCTTAAGCCGCAGTATGGCTCCCAATATTCGCTATGCAGCTGAGGGTGACTTCGAGCAGATTTTCGCCGAAATGGCTGAAACGGATGGGCTTGCTGCTGCCCGCCGTTGGTTCTGGTTCGAGGCGATCAAATCCATTCCACATTTCATCATTGACACCATCGTTTGGTCCTTCGTCATGCTTAAGAATTACCTACGCGTTGCGTATCGCAACCTGTTAAAGAATAAAGCTTCCTCGCTCGTCAATGTGCTGGGTCTTGCCATTGCTGTGGCCACCGCAACAACGGCCTATGTGTTCATCGAGTACCAAAACACGATGGATCACTTTCACGAGAACGCAGACCAGATTTATCTGGTAGAAACCCGTGTGGATCGAGGCTCATCCGTTGAATTGCGCGGCGATGCCCCTGCGCCTCTAGGACCGGAAATGCTGGACACGTTCCCTCAGGTTGAGCGTGCTGTTCGAGTAGTCGACAAAGTAAGTACGGTTCAGGCCGGTGAAAATACGTTTCGTGAAGGCATCCGGTTTGTCGATCCAGACTTCCTCCAGATGTTCTCCTTCAAGCTTCGCTTAGGAGATCCTACTCGTGTACTTGGATTCGGCGATGTGGTGATCAGCGACGAAATGGCCCAAAAGTACTTCGGGGAGAGTAATCCGATGGGGCAGGAGCTAACGGTCATCTTAAATGAACAGACCACTTCCGTATTCACGGTGACCGGAGTGGCTGCTCCATTCCCAACCAAGACAAGCTTTGGCTTCAATGCGCTTCTCCACATCGACCAGGCTCAATCAGTCGGTTTCCTGCCTAATGATTGGGCTATCAATGCCACGGCCACGTTTATTCAGGTCGCAACTCCAGCTGAACTCGCTTTGGTGGCGGGCCAGATGGACGCCTTTCGACTTCGTCAAAACGAAGCTCGAGAGGACAATCATATCGAAAAGTTCGAGTTTGGCAGCTTGAAGACTCTTTCCAAGAATGCCTACTATGTGGCTGCTTATATCTCTTCGGGGAGCCATCCGGCGTCGATTGTGGTCATGGGTGTCATTAGTGTTTTTATGTTATTGCTCGCCTGCATTAACTACATGAACCTAGCGATCGCTACTGCCTCAAGAAGGCTGAAGGAAATTGGGGTGCGCAAAGCCATTGGGAGCAGCCGAAGTCAACTGGTCGCACAATTTCTTGCAGAAAATGTCCTTACCTGTCTGATAGCCATGATTGCGGGCGTGGCGCTGGCTCATTTCGTATTCCTCCCTGGATTCAACAATTTCTCAAACGGGCTGGCTATATCGCTGGAAACCGCCGATATCACATGGCTATTGGTGTTTCTGGGTGCAACACTGATTGGGACGGGCCTCCTTTCAGGAGCTTATCCAGCCTTTTATATTTCGTCTTTCCGGCCAACCGCAATTTTTAGAGGGAACGCCAAGATTGGTGGGGAAAGTTGGCTAACTCGTGGACTGCTCACATTCCAATTCACGCTGGCCTTCTTAACGATGATAATGGGCGTGGCTCTGGCTCAAAATGCCAACTATCAGGCGAGTAAAGAATGGGGGTACGACAGTGACCATCTGCTCGTCTTACAGACTGAAACGGGCCAGGAATTTGGACTGCTTCAAGACTCCGTTGCGCCATTGGCTGGCGTTGAGTCGGTGGTTGGTTCGGTGAATCATGTAGCTCGATCTTGGGACGACCCAACCGTTCATCTTGGTGATAAAAGCATTGAAACGGCCCGGTTCGATGTGGGCGCTTCGTATCTAGACGTGATGGATATCCCATTGGTTAGTGGGAATCCGTTTACGGAAGCCTCGAATTCTCTGGTAGATGGCGCGGTTCTCATCAACAGAGAGTTTGCAGAGGCTATGGACGTTACGCCTGAAGAGGCAGTAGGGAAGAGCTTCCGACAGGATTCCACAACGTACGCAGTCGCTGGAGTGGTCGAGTCCTTCATGTACGACGCCTTCTACAATCAAATTGAACCGGCATTTTTCCGTGTAGTGCCGGAATCTGAATTTCGATTCCTGAGCATCAAAATTGCGGCTGGATCTGTGAATCAGACTGAAGAAGCCGTTCGTGCTGCGTGGAAAGAGCTATTCCCCACAAAGGAATACACGGGCAGGTTTCAAGATCAAGCCTTTCAAGCGATCTACGTTGAAAACACGAACGTCAAAACCATGTTCTTATTCATTTCTCTCCTGGCTCTAATCATCGCCTGCATGGGTCTCTTCGGCATGGCAGCTCAGAAAGTCGCTAGTCGGACCAAGGAAATTGGCATCCGTAAGGTCATGGGTGCTTCTGTAGTACAGATTGCTGGCCTAATGAATCGAAGCTTCCTGATTATCCTCGTTGTGGCGGGTGTGATTGCTGCACCTCTTGGTTATGTGGCCATCGGAGGGCTGCTAAATTCAATTTATGCGGATCCGCTGGCTATGGGACCCTCGGCCTTCTTGGTCTCGTTCGCCTTTGTAGTCACGACGGCGGTGCTGACCATTTCTACCCAAATCAGGAAATTAAAACGGACCAATCCTACTGATTTGCTTCGCTACGAATGATACATCCGGCTGGAATTTGGCTTTGTGATGCGTATTCTAGGCCTAATCAAAACCTAGGTCGCTATTCCGTATGATTTTTGGACGTCTAAAAAAGGCCCTCAAAGAGCAGAACTGGTTCGCTGTTCTACTGGAAATTCTGATAGTTGTGCTCGGTGTGGTCATCGGGTTTCAGATCTCTACATGGGGCGAAACCCGGGCCAATCGGGAAAAAGAGCAAAGTTACCTTGTGCAAATTTCGGAAGACTTGAACCGAACAATTAGAATTATTGAGCTCGAGTCTGAAAGAATGACTGCATCGGAGCGCGCTGCTGAGCTTCTTTTTGATCATTTTTGGCAAGCCGAATCACTTTCTAAAGACTCCGTCTTGGTCCTTCTCAGCACCGTAACCGTACTGAACAATTCGGGGCCAATACTTGGAACGGTCGAAGCACTCGTTAACTCCGGCGACCTTGCGTTAATCCGAGACGATAAACTTCGGCTGTTGATTCCAGCATTTCTTGAACGTGAGAAATCTCTACAGGGGATACGAACTGAGTTTACGAACCTGATGATGGATTCCTTTAACAACCTGTTAAATTATTCCGATATGGCTGAAGCCGACGTAGTGATGCGTTCAAAAGGCTATGAGCTAACCGTGCCCAGACCTGCGGTCAAACCGATTGAAAGAGCACCTAATCAGAGACCTCCCTTTCCGTTCGATTCTGAGAGCTTTTTCAGCAATATGATTGCTTACAAAGTCGTTTATAGAATTCATCATATGAAAATTCAAACGGCCATGATGCGGAATCAGATGAGAGATGACGCCAAAGCAATGCTTGAAATGGTCGAAAAAAGCTTAGACCTGCCCGTTTCACCCAAACAGTAATTACCATGTTTGTAGGACACTTGGCCGTTGCATTTGGCGCTAAATCGCTTGATCGAAAACTCCCGTTAGGCCTCCTGATTGGCGCTTCGTTTGGAGTCGATATTCTATGGCCCATCTTCCTGTTGCTGGGATTAGAAACGGTGCGCATCGATCCGGGTAACACCGTGTTTACGCCTCTTGATTTCGTTTCCTACCCGTGGTCGCATAGCTTGCTATTTGTCGCGGTCTGGGCGGTTCTTCTTGGGCTTGTTGCCCGGCGGTTTGGCATTTCGAAAAGCGGATCAGTGATAGCGGGACTTCTTGTGCTTAGTCACTGGGTTCTTGACTTGGTCATGCACCGGCCGGACTTGCCACTTTGGCCTGGAAGCCAAACATTTGGACTCGGCCTTTGGAATTCCTTGGCTGGAACGTTCTTTGTCGAGGGGGGATTGTTAGCCGTTTGCATTGGGCTTTATTTGGCAGTCGTTTCCTTGCCGACGCTTAAGGGGAAAATCGCATTATGGTCGCTCATTGCTTTGTGCGTGTTTATTTGGGCAAGTCAGCCGTTCTCTCCTGCCCCGCCTAACGCCCAAGCCGTAGCCTTTGTGGGCTTGACCATGTTGCTTCTTCCCTTGTGGGGGATGTGGATTGATCGCAACAGTTCCGCGAGGGCCATCCAAGAAAACGGATGAAGCCCTGATGCTCGAACCTGAAAAAAGAGACCCTGATGAGCGAGGTAAGCTAGGCGAGATAGCACGCCTTTTCTTGAGACTCGGATTTATTGCTTTTGGAGGCCCTGCTGCTCATATCGCCATGATGGAAGATGAGTTTGTTACTAGGCGAAAATGGATAGACAGGCAACATTTCCTCGATTTAATAGGCGCTACAAACCTGATTCCTGGCCCCAATTCCACAGAAATGACCATGCACGTGGGCTACGAGCGTGCAGGGCTACCTGGCATGTTTACCGCTGGCGCTAGTTTTATTCTGCCAGCTGTTCTGATCACCGGGTTGCTCGGTTGGCTTTATGTCGAATATGGAACGATCCCTGCCGTCGAGCCCTTTCTGTTTGGAATTAAACCCGCGGTGCTCGCTGTTATTTTGGGTGCGGTGTGGAAGCTCGGACAAAAGGCGGTTACTCACTGGTCCTTGGCGCTCATTGGATTTTTGGTGGTGGCTTCCGTTCTAGCCGGGATGCCAGAGATTTGGGCACTTCTCGTTGGTGGTATTATGGGCGCGTTGTGGCTTCGTTCGTTTCGAAAAGTCTCATCAAACACGGCGCGACGCATCGTACCCATTCTATTTACCAAGTCTTTTGGACAAACGTCAGGAGCAGCCATCGCAACAGGTTCGGTCGTTGCGGGTACGGTCGCCAGCGTTTCACTGTGGAAACTGTTTTTCTTTTTCCTCAAAATCGGCTCAATTTTATATGGAAGCGGCTATGTTTTGGTGTCCTTTTTGGAAGGAGGATTAGTTCAGGACCTGGGCTGGTTAACACAGGCGCAGCTTTTGGATGCCATTGCAATTGGGCAATTCACTCCAGGCCCCGTGTTATCTACAGCGACCTTTATCGGATACACTTTGGAAGGCATTCCAGGAGCCTTGGTGGCTACCCTCGGCATCTTTCTGCCGTCGTTTTTGTTTGTGTTGATTCTGAATCCAATCATACCCAAACTTCGAGATTCACTATGGATGTCGGTATTTCTTGATGCCGTAAATGTGGCGTCTGTGGGCTTGATACTAGCTACAATGGTTTCGCTCAGTATTTCGACCTTGGTATCTTGGCCGGCTGTATGCATTGCCGTATTAGCCTGCGTGGCCGTTTTCCGGTACAAACTGAGCCCAGTTTGGTTAGTGCTAGGCGCTGCCGTTTTGGGATGGCTGCTGTTTCCTTGGGTTTAAGGTGCGCTTTTTTGCGTCGGTTGGCTCTGAAGGGTATTAACACCTAATTTCTACTCACAACATCGCTTGGGACAACCCTCTCAGGCACTGGAACGAGCAAGTTTAACTCGGCTCCATTGGCGATCACTTTCCAAACGTAACTCACCCAGTTCGAATATGAACAAGATTATTTGCATTTCGGGGACAAATCGCCCCAACAACTACACCTCCAAAGCGCTAAAAGTGGTGACGGACGAGCTCACAGCACAAGGCAAAGCCACGGAAGTATTCGACGCACGAGATCTTACCCTAGCTTTTCCTGGCACACCCGCAACGCCAGACGCTGTTCGCTTTAAAGAAGCTGTAAAAAACGCTTCAGGCGTAATTATAGCAACTCCCGAGTAC
>JABMOI010000088.1 GCA_013204185.1 bacterium
GATTGGGCTGGGCCGGAGCCGAAGTAGAATTAACAACAATGGCTGCCTTTGCAGGGGTAGTCACTACAGCTTCTTTTTTATTGTTTGAGTATGTTTGGACCGATTGAGGTCTTTTCGTAGTCCCCGCTTCTTTAACAATTGATTTGCGGCTATCCCGTACCAAGCGTAAGATTCTTTCCTACGGACTCCATAACATCCCAGCATCCAAATCACCCCAGCATCTGAGAACATGAGTACATTGAAGGTGAATGTGAAGCGATACACGCTGATTCGCAACCTCGTTTTTGCTTGGCTTACTGCGGTTATTTTGGCGGGTTTTCTTTTAAACATCCCCAAAATTAACATCCTCGAACACACGGCACGGAATCTCTATTTTCACGTTCCGATGTGGTTCACCATGATGGCAGCTGCCTTTGTATCTGGTTACCACTCGCTCAAAGTCCTGCAAACAGGGGATGAAATCAGAGATATCAGAGCTCTTCAAGCGGCGCGTGTAGGAACATTTTTTGGGATTCTCGGGCTTACCACCGGTATTGTTTGGTCCCGTTTTACGTGGTACGTAGGAACGGACGTGTGGTGGAATTTTGACCCTCGTCAAATCATGGTCACCATACAGCTATTGATCTATGGCGGCTATTTTGTACTTCGATCTGCGTTTGACGAACCAAAGAAGCGGGCCAAAATAAGCGCCGTTTTCAACCTGTTTGCCATGACAGCTCTCCCCTTTCTACTCTATGTAATACCGCGCCAAATGGACAGTTTACATCCGGGAGCTGAAGGCAATCCTGCATTTAGTCAGATCACGGCTCCGGTCATGCGGTTGGTATTTTACCCCGCCATTATCGGGTTTATCGGTCTGTTTTGGGTTCTTTACACGCAGCGTGTCCGCGTTGCGTGGTTAAAATACCGAGTCACTCAAGAGGCTGAAATGTGATGAAAATATCCTTGTTACATGCAATCCAGGATGCGGCTAACCAAGCGCTACCCGACAGCACGGATGGCATTGTTCACACGGCGTACGACAGTCTTTGGACCGGCGCCGATATTCCTACCCAGACACCCTCAGCCTTGGAGCAAGTTATGTTAGCTGACGACAAGATTTTTGTTGTATTGGCCGTTGTTATGATTATCTGGATCGGGATAATTATTCTTGTAATGCGCACGGATAAGCACCTGAAATCGGTGGAACGATCTGTAGAGGAAAACATTCCAAATCAGGACGACGGCTTATAGCGAGTCCTGTTGTTCTTCTTTATCACTTTTGAATTGTAGTTAGGTGCCATTATGAAGCTGAAAACCATAATCGGACTCATCCTTATCGTCGGATTCTCATCCATGCTGTTCCTGAATTTCGGACAGCAGGTAGGCGGGTATATGAACTTTGAAGAAGCTCAAGAAACGGGTGAAAAAGCCCACGTAGTCGGGATGTGGGTGGATCAGGAGTCGTTTAAATACGATGCTTCATCGAATGTATTTACGTTTCACATGCAGGACGATGCTGGAAACGTGAGAGAAGTACGCTACGGCAATCCAAAACCGGCCAACTTCGAAGATGCAGAAAAATTGGTCATCGAAGGCGTTTCTGAAGGCGGGCACTTTATTGCTCAGAACATTTTGGTAAAATGCCCTTCGAAATACAACGACGCGCGCGGGTTACAAGAATATGAAGTACCCGAAGAAACGGCTGCTAGCTAGGCTGGGCGAATAGAGAGATTTGTCGATAAGAGGGTCTTCGCGTATGCGGGGACCCTCTCTCTTTTTGGGGCCTTTTTTCTTCTACAAATAGAGCCAGTTTGCCAGCAAAAAGAAGACCAGGATTCCCAAAATGTCATTACTGGTTGTAATGAAGGGGCCTGTGGCGAGCGCGGGATCTACGCCCATTTTGTGGAGCATCAGCGGAATAGTAGCGCCGAGTGTCGTTGCCAAGACAACTACGAATAACAGAGCCAAGGAAGCGGTGTAGGCTAGCTCTACTGGGCCAGTAACTCCAGCCCAGGTCGCGTAGGCAATGATGGCAATGCCCAAAACGGAGGCCGCGACCAAACCATTGACGAGGGCAACAGAAACTTCCTTGCCAAGACGCCTTCGAATGTCGGTTGCCCAAATATCTCCTGAAGCAAGGCCCTGCACAGCAATGGCCGAACTCTGAATTCCTGCATTCCCGGCTGTGGCCATCACGATGGGAATGAAACTGGCCAAAATAGCTGCTTCAGCCAATGTTTGTTGGAAGAGCAAGATCACGGTTGCAGCCATTGTGGCGCCAGCTAAGCCCATCAAAAGCCATGGCAAGCGCCCCCGAACAATTCGAAGAATAGAGTCCGTATGGACCTCTCCCCCTGCAACCCCAGACATTCGCTGAATGTCCTCTTCGGCCTCTTCGCGGATAACGTCGACGACGTCATCAATGGTAATGCGACCTACAAGGCACCCTTCATCATCAACGACAGGAAGCGTGATTAAGTCGTACCGCTCCATGAGGCGCGCGACTTCTTCCTGGTCCAAGTCCGTGTTAACAGTGATGAAGTCAGAATCCATGATGTCGCCAATCAGGGCTCGGCCGTGCGACAAAAGTAGGCGCTTCATGTTGACCGTCCCCACTAATCGATCCAGATCGTCGACAACGAACAGCATAAAAATGTCTTGAACCTTGTCTGCATGGTCTCGGACTTCCTCTGTGGCTTGGGCAACCGTGAACTCCGCCCGTACGGCGATATATTCAGCGGCCATAAGACCACCGGCCGTATCCTCATCATGGGAAAGAAGCTCTTTGAGGTCTACGTGGTCTTCTAGGTCAGGAAGGATCTGATTGGCTATCTCCGGCGGAAGGTCTGCCAACACGTCGGCCGCGTCATCCGAATCCAACTCATCGATCATGGCCGTGAGGCGTTCCGGAGACATCGTATCGACGAGATTAGCTCGGAAATCGTCTTCGAGCTCCGCCAAAACGTCTGCGGCTGTCTCTACAGGTAGCCATTCCAACACCTTCTGAGCTTCTTCCTTGCTCAGGTGCGTAACAATACTTGCCAGGTCTGCCGGATGAAGATCCGTTAGGATATTCAATACCATGCCAATCTGGTCGGAATCGATCAGATCAGAGATGTCGTCAACGAGTTGAGCGTCCACTTCTAGGACGCCCATTGTGCGATCTCTTTCTTCGGGCGGTATGTTTGACAATACTTCCATCGTGCCAGGCCTATTGAGCCTTGTGAAGATAGAGCGCTAAGTCCACAAATTCCTGCGGAGAAAGCTCTTCAGCTCGTTTTGCTCCCAGTTCGTCTGGGAGGCTCATTTGAACCTCATTCAAAATCGCGGACAAACTGTTTCTCAGGGTTTTCCTTCGCTGATTGAAAGCGGACCGGATAACCCGGCGCAGCCATTCGGGATGTACACGCTGTTCAGTCACAGATTGCGGAAACTCTAGCCTCACAATCGCGCTCTTTACATCCGGCTTGGGGTAAAATACGTTTCGCGAAACGGGAAAAAGCAATTTGGGCGTGCAGGCCAATTGAGTGGCTACAGAAAGAATTCCGTAGTCCTTGGTTCGCGGCGCGGCTGTAAGCCGCGCCGCTACTTCGTATTGCATCATAATGACCGCTTCTCGGATAACTGGAGCCGCGTCTAACAAACCAAATAATATTTGGGAGGTGATGTAGTAGGGCAGATTGCCTATGGCAGATACCTTTTCCCCAGGAGCATCTTTCGCCAGTTCCACCCAGTCCACTTCCAGCACATCTCCTTGCACGACACGGACTCCCGGCAATTCGTGAGACAACCATTCAACTGCACGAGGATCGATTTCAATGGCCATGAAGTCTGAATAGCGCTCAGACAATAATTTTGTCAATGCGCCCGTTCCAGGGCCAATCTCAACGACTCGCGAGTTCGTTTCTGCCCCCAACGAATCCACGATTTTGCGGATTGTATTCGGATCCTGCAGAAAATTCTGCCCCAGCCTTTTTATTGGTTGAATCAAGAATTATCGCCGCCGTACGGTGTTTTCATAAATCGACGGGCTCTTTCACGCGAATTAGCATGATTGTCGATTTTCAATACCTGCTTATAGTTGGCAAGAGCCGCTTTCCGATTGCCCAGTCTATCGTAGACCATGCCGCTTCTCAGCGTTGCATGAGCCCTGTAAAAGGAATCTTCCGAATACCCAGACTCTAGCGCCAGCGTTTGCTTAAAATGTTCGAGAGCTCGTTCGTTTTCGCCCCCTAGCATGTCCTGCCGGCCCAAAAAATAGTGCGCTTGAGAAACAAGCGGTTTCGAGTATCCTGGCTTACCGCTTTTAGCTGCTGATACTACAGCATTAAATACCTCGGTGGCCTCGTTCCATTGGCCCCATCTAAACAGAATGCGTCCTTCAATCACATGAAACAGCGCATTATCGGGATACCGTTCCCTCAACAAGGTTATATATTTGATGCTTTTATCGTAATTCGGCTGGAAAGACGAATAGATCTGAAGCAAGAAATAGGCAGCTTCTGCAGCAACAAAGCGTCCATGCACAGCCGTTAACTCGAGGCGCTCTAGTCCCCTTTCTCGGTCCCCATCTGGAAAGAAGAGCATAAGGGGAGCCACAATTGGGTATTGACCGGGAATTACCTCAGCAAAATAGTCGTACACGCCCGCCCCAAACAGAAGGTCTGCATTTAGCGAATCGGCTTCAGCTATTTCAAAAATGTGGTCTAAGGCAGACTTCCCATCTTGTGCCGCTCGAAGCCAATTTTCCCGATCTGAAAGCAGCCGTCCCCGAAATCCGTATGCAGCGGTCTTGAAAAAAGCGGCATCAAAAGCATATTCTTTCTTCTTGATCATGCGCTCACTGCGCTCAATGACCTGATCCATGGCGGACAAAAATGGACGATCAAATGACGTATCGTGCACTGTTAGCGTGGGTAGGATCTGCCACCAAAGCGTGAGCGACTTTAGAAAAGGACCAATGGGGTGAGTTGGATACCGCGACTCAATTTTGTCAAAAATCGAATCCGCCTTTTGGTACCGCATGTTGTAGAGATGGTCCAAGGCTTCATCCGCCTGAACAAGAAGAGCCGGGTCAGACAAAATAGACCCAGGAATGGGCCGAGACCATGCTTTGGGAAACGTGCGCTCTTGAACTGCTTTGCTCGATGCAATCGGTAGAGGAACGGGCTGAGCAGAGGCCCCATCTACGTTCCATGACAAGCCAATAGCGACGAAAAGGCACAGGAATCCCGTATCCTTAATTCTGGACCAGCTTGCGCTAGATATGATGTGGGGCGCCTTCACCAATTGTGAACAAGTCGCTACCCAACACAGTTCCAATCCCGGCCTAGCCGTTTTTGGTCAGGCTACGCGTTCCCTGATAAACGAGTGTTACCAACAATATTTTGGCTAGATCGACAGGCAGAAACCGGATCCAACCTTTATCGAGGGACTCAAACCACGTGGTGTGGTCAGCAGCAAAATGCAGCCAGGTAACGCCAAACGTAAAGAGAACGAGAGATCCGGCCATCATGGAGAGGACGCTTCCCGATAGCCCATTAAACCGTTTCGACATGAAACCAATGGCTGCGGCCGATAGTGGGTACGCCAACAGGTATCCGGCTGAAACGGCTCCAAATAGGTAAGCCGGGCCAAATCCTTCTCCCGCGTAAACCGGGAAAAACAGACCAATCATCAAGTACAATGCTTGAGCCAACAAGCCATTCTTCCAGCCTAGGTACAGGCCGCTTCCGTAAACAGCTAACGTCTGCAATGTGAACGGGACTTCCCAAACGTAAATCTTGAACTGAGCTCCCAAAGCGGTTAACGCTGCAAATCCAATAATTCCCACCAACTGGGTTGTCAAGGATGCAGAATCGGTTCGAAGTGCATCTACTGCAGAAACCTGCGATGAACGGAGACTGAGGGAAAGGCTCATGAGTTACCTGTGAGATTCAGTACGATCAGACGATTTACAAGTAGCATTTATAGCAAATGCCGGGATAAGGCGAAAAGATAGGGTATGAAATTGATTTCTACTCAAACTTCTTTGGGTCATAGGCCAATCTAGGAGCCATCCAACGTTCGATTTCTTCAATTTTCATCCGTTTTCTCCCTGCGTAGGACTCTATTTGATCGCGCTGGATACTTCCGACGTTAAAATACTCTGATTCAGGATGCGCGAATATAATTCCGCAAACAGACGAAGCAGGCGACATGGCCAAGTGCTCGGTTAACGTGATACCAGTCCGTTGTTCAACCTGCAAAACCTGCCAAATCGTTTGCTTTTCGGTGTGATCTGGTTGCGCGGGGTATCCTGGAGCCGGGCGAATTCCGGTATACTTTTCGCCGATAAGATCCTCGTTTGACAATTTACCTGCGATTTCAATACCCCACATGTCGCGCCGGATGGTCTCGTGCACATACTCAGTGAACGCTTCTGCCAAACGGTCGGCAATGGACTTGATCAAGATTATGCTGTAGTCGTCAAGGTCTGCGTGGTAGGTTTCAACCCGATCCAGCACGCCGTGGCCAGCCGTGACGGCAAAAAATCCAAGATGGTCCTGAACGGAAGCGGACGCTGGAGCAATAAAGTCAGAAAGTGCGCGGTTTGGTTTTCCTTCGCCTTTCTGGCTTTGCTGGAGAAGGGTATGCAGGCGAAACGCTGGCCCATCGGTGTGAGAAACGACGATGTCGTCTCCTTCGGCGTGAGCCGGAAATAGTGCAGCAACAGCCGAAAGCTTGACATCCCCTGACAGTTCTAGCTCATCTAGCATGCGCCCTGCATCATCAAATAGCTTGGTAGCTTCCTCTCCGCGTTCCGCATCTTCGAAAATAGACGGGTATTTGCCCTTCATTTCCCACGCCTGAAAAAACGGAGTCCAGTCGATGTAGGGCCTAACGTCTGCAATGGTTACGTCTTGAAACTCAACCACACCCGTCTTCAGGGGCTGCTTTACCGTTTCCTGGCTAAACTCGAGTGAAAGCGCATTTGCACGGGCTTCCTCCAGAGGCAAGTACACTTCTTTGCGATGCCGGCTCTCGTGACGTTGCCTTAGTTTTTCGTACGCAGATCGAATCTTCCCAGTGAAGAGAGGGCGTTCCACGTCGGAAAGTAAACTGTTCAGAACGGTTACACTCCTTGAAGCATCCAAAACGTGCACGACAGGATTTGAACGGGCTGGCTCAATTTTGACTGCCGTGTGCATCTCTGAGGTGGTCGCGCCGCCAATAAGCAGAGGCTGGGTCATGTTGCGCCGCTCCATTTCCGCAGCAACGTGAACCATTTCGTCCAGCGATGGCGTGATCAGGCCGCTTAGCCCAATAACATCGACCTCTTGCCTAACCGCTTCGTCCAAAATCCGGTCAGCTGTGACCATGACTCCAAGGTCAATAATATCGTAGTTGTTACAACCGAGAACGACTCCTACAATGTTTTTCCCGATATCGTGAACGTCCCCCTTTACGGTTGCCAGCAAAATGCGGGGCGCGCGCGCTCCTGCTTCACTCTCTGATTTTTCCTCTTCAATAAACGGAATAAGCCACGCGACCGCTTTTTTCATCACGCGCGCGCTCTTAACCACCTGAGGTAAGAACATTTTCCCCGCGCCAAACAAGTCTCCGACACGATTCATCCCCGCCATCAAGGGCCCTTCAATTACATGAATGGCGCGATCAAAAGAAACGCGCGCCTCTTCCGTGTCCAGTTCGATGTACTCAACGATTCCCTTGACCAAGGCGTGACTTAATCGCTCCTCGACCGCCCAGCTACGCCATTCTTCTTTGGCTTTTATGTTTTCGGTTGTGTTCTGAACGACCCGGTCAGCTAAATCCACCAGGCGTTCCGTAGCCTCGGGGTGCCGGTCAAATAAAACATCTTCAACTGCGGTCAGTAATTCTGGGTCGATATCGTCGTATACATCGATTTGGCCCGCATTTACGATCCCCATGTCCATCCCTGCACGAATGGCATGGTACAAGAATGCGGTGTTCATGGCCCCGCGGACCTTCTCATTGCCTCTGAACGAAAAGGAAAGATTGGATACGCCGCCTGATATTTTACACAGAGGAAACGTTTCCTTGATCCATTTGGTCACTTCGATAAAGTCGATGGCGTACCGATTGTGAGCAGAAATACCTGTTGCGACGGCAAAAATGTTTGGGTCAAAGATGATGTCTTCCGCCGGAAGCCCAACGCGATTGGTTAGGATGTCGAAGGCTCTCGAGCAGATTTCTTTACGTCGTTCGAGCGTTTCCGCTTGACCATCTTCATCGAAAGCCATGACAATGACAGCTGCTCCATACATCCGAGCGCGTTTGGCTTGGTAGATAAAGGACTCTTCGCCTTCCTTGAGTGAGATGGAGTTAACGATGGGTTTGCCTTGCACACACTGGAGTCCTGCCTCAATCACTTCCCACTTGGAAGAATCCAGCACAAACGGCACACGAGCAATATCTGGTTCAGCTGCCAAGAGGTTCAAAAAGCGAACCATGGCTGCTTTGGAATCCAGCATTCCCTCATCCATGTTAATGTCAATAAGCTGAGCGCCGGCTTCGACCTGTTGCAAGGCTACCGAAATGGCTTCGTCGTATTGTTCATCCTTAATGAGTCTGGCAAAGCGTTTGGAACCGGTTACGTTGGTCCGCTCGCCAATATTTACAAAATTGAGTTCGTCCCGGAATCCAAATGGCTCTAACCCACTGGTGCGCAACATCTTAGTTGGCGAGGGAATAGCGCGCGGGGAAAACCTGGAAGCCGCTTCTGCCATCGCCCGAATGTGGTCGGGGGTCGTTCCGCAGCATCCACCCACAATATTGAGAAATCCTGAGGTGGCATAGGAAGCCACCTGTTCGGCCATAAATTCGGGGCTCTCATCGTATTCGCCAAATTCATTGGGTAGGCCGGCGTTCGGGTACAGACTCGTGCGAACGGGTGCTAGGTCAGACAGTGTTTCTAGATAGGGCCGCATCTGCGCGCTTCCCAAGGCGCAGTTCAGACCAACCGACATCAGTTCTGGCGTATGGGCAATCGAAATCCAAAATGCTTCCGTGGTCTGGCCCGAGAGCGTGCGTCCACTTTGATCGACCACCGTTCCAGAAATCATGACCGGAAGCCGTACTTGCAGTCGGTCAAATTCCTGTTGAATGGCAAAAATAGCTGCTTTTGCATTCAGTGTGTCGAAAATGGTCTCGATCAGAAGGATGTCTGAGCCGCCTTCGATTAACCCTGAAATTTGCTCGGCATAGGCCGCAGCCAAGGTCTCGAAGGAAACGGGCCTAAATCCCGGGTCGTTTACATCTGGGGACATGGTTAGGGACACATTGGTTGGCCCAACTGCCCCAGCCACGAATCGAGGCTTCTCCGGAGTGAGTAGCGTGTATTTGTCGGCCGCTTTTCGGGCCACAACTGCAGACTGAAGTGCAATTTCGCGTGCAGATTCCTGCAGGCCATAGTCTGCCTGCGCAATACGAGTTGCGCTAAACGAATTGGTTTCGACTATGTCTGACCCCGCCTCAAGGTATAACTCGTGCAATTCCTGAATGAGGTCTGGCCGGGTAATAGAAAGGAGGTCGTTATTGCCCTTAAGCGGGAGAGAATGGTCCTTAAACTGCTCACCCCGATAGTCTGCTTCTTCCAGCTTCCTACCTTGGATGAGGGTGCCCATGGCGCCATCCAATACTAGGATGCGCTGTTTTAAGGCCTGCTCGAGCAAAGATCTTCTATCTGTCATGTTGTTCAGTCTTAGGAAAGAAAGCTTAAACAAGCTTTCGCAAATGCATCTGGCGCTTCAGCATGTAGCCAATGCCCAGCAGACGCGATCGTTTCAAATGTAGCCAAGGGAAAAAGAGCTCGGATGGAAGAAAAGTCATCGTCCATCACATAGGAAGAACGTTCTCCACGAATAAAGAGGGATTCGCCTTCAAACGCCTCCCACCCTTCGACTTCGGAAAGCAAGTGCTCATAGCTAGACTCAATGGCCGCTAGGTTCATTCCCCACGCAAAGTGCCCGTCTTCTCTATTCAAGTTCTTGAGCAGGAATTGCCTAACGCCCATGTCCGGAATAAAGTCCTTCATTTGCTCCTCGACGTCGGCCCTGGCGGTTGCGGTTTTCAGGTCTACTGCGTGAAAGGCCTTAAAAATGGCATCGTGACCTCGGGGATAGGCTCTTGGAGCAATATCAGCCACAATGAGCTTATCGAGCCGCTCCGCATGCTCCAGCGCCAAATGCATGGCAAGCTTACCGCCCATCGAATGCCCAAGAATGTGGGCGCGCTCGATGTGTTCGTCGTCCATCAATTCAATGACATCCGAAACCATATCTGAGTACGAATTCGCGTCCGAATGGGGCGACTTCCCGTGGTTTCTCAGATCGACGGTGATGGTTCGAAAATGATTGCCGAACTGGTTTTTTGCTAGCGTTAGCCAATTCCCACTTGATCCCAGCAAGCCGTGAAGAATGATGAGCGGCCGTTCTTGGTCTGCCGTTTGGTCGCCAAAAGTATTGCGGAATAGTTTCATACGTTCAAATTACAGCATTCCTATGTCGAAAAAGGATTCGAGGCGCCGTTTGGGGAGAGATTGGTCGAAATTTCGATGCTGAGAGGCTACTGCTGCGCCTGCTTCGTGAAGGAAGCCGCGAGTTGTTCTAATTGAGACCGAGTAACCTTTAATGCGTCTGGCTCTGGACGGGGCATCGGCAAGATGCGGTCTGGAATGGAAATGGAAGGCAACACGGCTGCTAAACCCTGTTTGAAAGCTTCCTCATCGAAGGTGTTGGGGCCAGCTTGCACAAATGCGACGGGGCGTTGCCCGTAGCGGTGGTGCGCCACCGACACCACTCGGCATTCTTGGACGCCCTTTAATCCCTGCAAGGCAATTCGAATTTCGTTTAGGCTAATATTCTCACCCCCCGAAATAATAACCTCATCGGCTCGGGACAAAATGGTGAGTTGGCCCTCCGTGGAAATCGTAGCCAGATCCTCAGTTTTGAAGGGCGTAGCCGTATTGGGAGCGAAAATCCCTCCGACAAGATGCCCGATGCATACTGAATCGGACTTGACCAGCAAATGACCTTGCCCATCCAGCGATACCTCTACGCCAGGCAACGGCGTTCCGGCATGCGGGCTAGCATTCCATCGATCAGAGAGGCAGACCATCGAGCTGGTCTCGGTGAGCCCGTACGAGGTGCGGACGGGATAGCCCAAAGAATGCGCGGCGGAAAGCAAGGATGTTGAAATGGGTGCGCCGCCCACAATCACGTCTCGAACCGTGGCGGGGCATTTAAGGCCGGCAGACACTAAGTCTTGCAACTGGGTGGGCACTAAAGACAAGATTGTGGGCGGCGTGCGCGCTAAAAGTTGCTCTACCGTTTGGCCTTCTGAAAGGATGCGAACCGAAGCGCCGTGTAAGAAACATCGCCACAAAATGGCTAGGCCCCCCACGTGAAAACAAGGCAGGGAGAGGCTCCAAACGTCCGTTGGTTGAAGCAATAGCCTCGCTTGCACTGCCCGAGCAGACGCCACATGATTTCCTATGGAGTGGACAACAAGGGTTGGCTGACCGCTGCTTCCAGACGTGAGTACGGCGGTTGCGGGGCTGTTGAGCTCGAGCTCAGGGGGTACTGCTTTGCCCAGTATTTCCGAATTCAGCGTGGTAGGTGAGTACCAATGTGCATCGGCTTCCTCAGCCAGAGAACGCGCCACTTCTACAGGGATTCGGGGGCTCATGGGTATGACTAAACAACCCAGCCGCCATGCTGCAC
>JABMOI010000089.1 GCA_013204185.1 bacterium
GTATCAGTCATATAGAAGTGGCACGGGTTCTTCCTCTCGGGGAGGGGAATTGCTCAATAACTCCATTGGTCGCATTTATGCTGATCGAGCTGGCATCCTGTGGGCAAGCGCCGGAGGATTTGGCGTATCGCGCTTTGATCCAACGGCAATGGGATTCGGAAAAGGGGAAGCTCGTCCAAACGATCCGAACTCTATGCGGGGTGAAGTCATTTGGAATGTAACTCCAGACAAAGATGGTGTCGTGTGGGTAGCTGCATTTGGGTCAGAATCCTCTGAGCCCGGCTGGTACCTAAATCGGATTGATAGGAGGACGGGGAAAGCCCAACACTGGAGGACTACGTTAAACGAACGACCCCCTATCGTGATCGACCAGCGTGGCGACATGCTCATTGGTTCGCGCCCGAACCGCGACACGCCTGAATCAGGGGGCGTCTTGACCTACGACTCCAATCGTAAGACGTTGGTGAAAAAGTACACCGTCGCAAATGGGTTTCTTCCCAATGATAACGTTCGGCGCATGATTGAAACGTCCGATGGGAATCTCTGGGTTGGGACAGTTCGTGGCCTGACTCGAATCAATCCTACGACAGGGCAAAAAAAGACGTGGCTGCGTGACGTAGCGGATCCTTCTAAGCTGAAAGCCGATAATATTTGGAATCTATTTGAGGACAGTAAAGGGAATGTTTGGGTCGTGTCTTTTGGAGATTTGGTTCGTTTTGCCCCAGGCTCCGATACGTTTGTTCGGATCTGGGATCATAAAGACGCTCCAACGGACAAAGACAATGTGTTGGTTAGGACGATGGCAGAGGACCTAAATGGTCATATTTGGTTGTCTGTTCAATTGGCCGGGGCGCCGTCGAGGCTTGTCCGATATGACCCAGAAAGTGATAAAATGACCACCTACACGCATACAAGGTCAGATCGGACCTCCTGGAGTGGTGGTCAAACCGGTGGCATTCATCCGCACCCCACGGACCCCGATCTGATCTATTTCTTGTCCTATGGGGCTGGAATGTCCAGCCTGCAGATCTCAACCGGTGTTTTCAAACACTATGCTTCAGCCGACGGCTTGCTGGACCCAGCTGTTTACACAGGTATTTGGGATACTGAGGAGACGCTTTGGGTGCCAACCAATTCAGGCTTGTTTCGGTACAATCCTGAAAGTGATACATTCCGCCGCTTTGGAATGGAATACGGATTGCAGTCCCTTGAATTTAACGAAGGCGTGATTGCGCGTTCGGCGTCCAATGAACTGTTTTTTGGTGGGGTGCAAGGCTTTAACGCGTTTTTCCCGTCACAGCTCAGGTCTAACGACGTAGCGCCCGATGTGGCCATTACTGAGTTTTTGCTGTTCAACAATCGGGTTATTCCAGGACCTGGTTCGCCACTCTCAACATCCATTGTAAACACCAAGTCGATCAAGCTTCGCTACGATCAGAACGCGCCTACATTCCAGTTCGCGGCCTTGCACTACAAACGGCCAGAATCCAATCAGGTCAGGTACCGGCTAGAACCCCAAGAAACGGAGTGGATCGAAGCGAATGGCAGAAGCGAGGCCGCGTACACTAACCTGTCGCCGGGCGAATATACCTTTCGAGTGATTGCAGCCAACAGCGATGGCGTGTGGAACGAGAGTGGAGCCTCTGTGCAGCTCATCATCCTATCCCCGTGGTGGGCTAAGTGGTGGGCGTATCTAATTTACGTTGCGGTGCTTGGCGTAGGCGTTTTTGGAGTCGATCGCATCCAGCGCCGTCGTTTGGTCTTGAAAGAGCGCGAAGCCATTCGCGAACACGAATTGGAACAGGCGAAAGAGATTGAAACGGCCTACCACCAGCTTCGCGAAACGAAACTGCAGCTGGTAGAACAAGAAAAATTAGCGTCTCTTGGCTCGCTGACCGCCGGTATTGCGCACGAAATCAAGAACCCGTTGAACTTCGTCAACAACTTTGCTGAAGTCGGTTCGGAATTGTCTGATGAATTGGCCGAGGCCATAGCGAAAGGGGATTCCGAAGAAGCGCTTTCCATTCTGGCCGAGATAAAAGAGAATTCAGTTCAGATCACGAAACATGGTAAACGGGCCGATTCTATTGTGCGCGCTATGATGCAGCACGCGAAGGGTGGTGTGTCTGAACGCGAGATGGTCGACATCAATAAGTTTGTCGAGGAATACTCGAACCTTGCGTGGCACGGGATGAGAGCGAGAGAGAATGGCTTCCAGGCCGAGGTCAAGCGTGATTTGGGTATGGATGTAGGATCCACGAAGGTGCTTCCTCAGGAACTGGGACGCGTGCTACTCAACCTGTTCAATAATGCCTATTACGCCGTCATGATGCCGGGAGCTGGAAAACCACCAGTTGTCACGGTAAGCACCGAGAAAAAAGACGGAATGATCGTGATTCGGGTCGCAGACAATGGTCCAGGGATTCCTGCAAGCGTGAAAGATCGAATCTTTGAGCCCTTCTTTACGACCAAGCCAACGGGTGAAGGCACCGGGCTGGGGCTCAGCCTCAGTCACGACATCATTGTAAACGGGCATAGTGGAACCATGACCGCCGGTGATGCCCCCCAAGGCGGCGCCGAATTCGTCATTACCCTGCCAGCGTCAGCTTAGCCGCTCAAATGCAGGGAGTTTGGAAGCCGCTTTGTCGAACGTAAAACTTACTTCACAGCCCGCCTTGAGGTTTAAGCTGAGAATGAGACAATCAGCGAAATCTGCTTTTGAATCTCTATACAATTGGAGTGCCTGCTCAACCGCATCTCGATTGGCCAGCTCTAATTGATTGATAATTAGAAGTTGTTCAACTAAACGAATGAGATTTTCCTTCGAAGCTCCATAAAATCGTTTGAGCACCCAAAGCACTTCGACCAGAACTGCTGAATTGACGTACCCGGGATTGTCACTGGTACAAATAGTCTGTAGAAGATGCTCAGCCAATTTTGTTTGTTTGACATCATCCTTTGTTACAAATCGGACTAGAATATTGGTGTCTACTCCTATCATTTGCTTCGTAAATATCTGTCAGCCGCAGCTTGTTCAATGGCTTCATTCATTTCCTCAATAGTGACTGTTTTGCGATTTGGATCGTAAAACATGCCCGCAAGCGAAGAAATATCCTTGTTTAGTGCTCTCATTTGGACTTTGCCATCAATGTCGATGTTGAATTCAATCCGATCACCGGGCTTGAGTCTCAAAGCATCCCGAATTTCCTTGGGAATGGTTGTTTGACCTTTACTGGTCAGTCTGGATATAGGCATATCCTTACCTATGGTAATGAAACTTACCATATTCCTTACCTCAATTGTGTGTTACGGTTCCGAGAGGTAACGACACCAAACGATCAAGGCAATAACCTGACTAGCTGTAATTATTGTTTCCGCGCGAGCCCAAGCGCCCCGTTCTCGCTCCAGACGATCAACGTGAGCTTGGGCAGTCGCGCGGGAAATTGTTTATACTACACATCGATACCCAGTCTCCAACCGTTCAATGCTGAGGGTTTATGAAACGCGTTTTATTCGTTCTGATCTTCGTTTTTTCGCTGTCAAGTGTTCGGGCGCAAACACTTACGACCACAGCCAGCCCCGAACAGGTTGGAATGTCGAGTACGCGTCTTGAACGGCTAAATGGGTTTATGCAGCGTCAAATTGACGAAGAGAAAATGGCTGGAGGTATCTCATTGGTGTACCGTAAGGGCGAACTCGTGCATTTGCAGACGTACGGGTATCGCGATCTTGAACAAAAGCTTCCGATGACAGAGGACACCATTTTTCGCATCTACTCGATGTCAAAACCCATCACATCCGTTGCTGTGATGATGCTCTACGAAGAGGGTCATTTCCTGCTCTCGACTCCGGTGTCAGATATACTTCCTGAATTTGCGGGTCTTCAGGTCTACGATGAATCTGCACCCAACAAGAGAGCTGAGCTCGTTCGGCCAGTTACAATCGAAGACCTTTTGACGCACACATCGGGCCTGACCTACGGAGAGATATTGGGAATGAGGTCTCCGGTAGACAGTATGTACGCCGCCGCAGATATGCTTTCGGGAAATCCCAACTTGGAAGACTTTGTGACAGACCTCACGGCTATTCCGTTGCGATTTCAGCCTGGTGAGCGTTGGCACTACAGCGTCTCAATTGACGTTCTCGGTCGCGTGGTAGAAGTGCTCTCCGGTCAATCGTTCGATGAGTTTCTGCAAGAACGAATCTTTGATCCTCTTGGCATGACGGATACCGGATTCTCGGTGCCCGCCGAGGATTTAGATCGATTTTCTAAGGTTTACAGTATCGATAGAGAAAAGGGATTGACGGAAATCCAGCCATTTGGAGGCGCCATGTCGTTTACTGAAACCACTTTATTCAGTGGTGGTGGCGGCCTCGTTTCTACGGTTCACGACTATTTGCAATTCGCGCGCATTTTTTTGGGCAAAGGAAGAGTGGATAGCGTTCAAGTCTTATCCCCTAAGACGGTTGAATTGATGATGCAGAACCATCTTGAGGTACCGTTCAATAGCGGAGAGGGTTTTGGACTAGGCGGAGCTGTCGTTCTGAACGTTGGAGAGGCCGCAGAAATTGGCTCTGTTGGTACTTTTTATTGGGGAGGAGCCGCTAACACGCAATGGTTTGTCGATCCCGAGGAAGATCTAATAGCGTTTGCTTGGACGCAGATGTTCTCTCAGTTCAGCCTAAATCCGGGGTATCGGATCGCCGTTTACCAGGCAATCGTTGAGTAAACGATCCCATCACCAACTGGAATGAATGCTGGACTGGCGCGCCTTAGTTCTCTTTGGCTTTCCGGTCCAATAGCGTTTCAATACGCCTGCGAGCTTCGGCTACTTGAGGTTGCAGAACGGCATCGGCATCTTTCCAGCGATCAGCCATAAATGTAAACCGCTTGATGGCCTCGTCAAAATTACCCAGTTGCTCATATAGCGCTCCCAAACGGAAATTGTAGACCGCTATCCCACCTTCGTCTTGACCAAGCTTGAACATATTAAACCCATCCGTCCAAGCCTCGTAATGTGCGATAGCAGCCTCAATATTTCCTCTCTCGGCCTCTAAGTCTCCTATCCAATCCCGGTAACACCCTTGAGCAGCACAGCCCATGTCGTCGGTGCTGGCAAGCATGGAGGCAATTGCTTCGTCAACCGAGAGCGTTCCTAGGCGGGCGTCAACGTACGCATCCATGGTTTTCCCAAAATCGGAGTTTTCCTCTGCATCTGCGCTAAGGTGAAACTTGGTGTGTTCAGCTCTCCATTTTTTTGCCTCTTCCAAATTTCCGGTTGAAGCCATTACCCCGGCCAGCCACGACTGAGGGCCTTCTTCATCGTCTGGAAAACCTCCGATACGCTCAACTTCTTGCATGAACGTGGCATAAGCGGTCATGAGTTTCTGATTGTCCCCCGTAAGCAAAGCCCGCTCCCATTCTAAGTCTAGCTCCATGGACAGGGAATCCGCTATTCGCGTTCGACCTGTATTCCGTTCAAACTCTTGCCAATTGCGCCTATTTCTGCGGATAGTGGCAAAATTCACATGATTCTTTCGGCCTTCTTTAAGTTTACCCTGAGCTAACAACAGGTTGTCGCGATGTTCGCTAACCCTAAAATCATCTGAAAAGAATCCTCGATTTCGAACCTCCATAGAGTCTAACCACGCATACGCGCCTTCAATATTGTTATCCGTGAATTCGAGGTAAGAGCGGAATTGAGCTGCGCGAAACGGACTGGTTTTGCTTTGCTCAAAGTCTGCTACTTCCTTGTAAGCCTCTTCGCGCTTACCCTGAGACGCCATAATAAGGACGAGGTTAGAATGGAACGTCCAGCCATCTTCAACCTCGAGTGCGCGTCGAATAAGAGATTCCGCTTCTGCCCATCTTTTTTGGTCTTGGTAAATAATAGAGAGGTTATTTAGAGCCGGTACCTCGTATGGATACTTTCGCAATACCTCTTCATATTTACGCGCTTCACCCTCATCATCATCATCGATTCGATCCAAATACAAAGCTTCCAACAACAATCGTTCTCGAATGGGTAGGTTTTCTTTATGGCGATACCCTTTTTTAATGATCGCTTCGACCTTTTCCCTGGGTTCACCTGCATTGCCATACGATACCGCCAGTTTGCGATATCCCATCGCAAACGTGGAATCCATTTCAATGACCCGCTCCAGCTTTTCAATCGCAGAAGGGATGTTGCCATAAGAGGATTCGTCCTCGGCTTCAGTGTACAGACGTAACGCCTCGATATTACTGGTGGTCACTTGGTCGAGCGGAGCGCTTCCTCGGATGTCCACCAGCGATTCGCCAATGCCTTCGCGAAGCTCAGCGGAAAGCTGGTCGATGGCATCCAGAATGTCTGCATCCGTACGCGCGTTTTGTCTAAATGCAGCTAGCTGAGACCCGTCAATGGCTGAAATGATACGCGCGTTCAATATGAAACTCGCGCCGGCTGCATTAATGTCTCCCTCAATGATGGCTTTGGCGCCTTCGCGTTCCGCCAGTTGGAGCGCCAATGATGGCGTGAGCGTTGTATCAGGGTTCACTTGCATGCGCTGCAAGGCAGACACGACCTGGGATCGGTCTAACATGCGAATGGCGCTCGACTGGGAGAGGTCAATCTTGAACGCCTCCGTGACCGTTAAGCCCAGCGTTGGATCAGAGGTTTGATTTTGAAAATCGGACACAATGATGGCGTCCTGCTGGTCAAGGGTCCCACCTGAAATCAGGGACGCAAATGGTCCGATTCCTGCGGCTCGAAGCCCAACGTATAAGATGGTAATGGCCACAAGACCCCCGCCGGCAAGATAGCCGCCTTGGAGAGCCCGCTTTGTGGTTAGCCACCCCTTCAGACCGGTGAGTTGGTGTCTTTCGCCCGAATCTAACTTCGCACGCTTACGGTCTAAGGACTGACTGTAAAGGATGATAGGAAGGCCAATTAGTGTCAGAAGTACGCCGGCAGGGAAGACCCAACCCGGCAAGCCGAATGCTAACATCGCGCCGTACAAGGCGCCTAATACAACAACTGCGACGATACTAAAGCCCAGTACAACACGTTGTGTCCCAACGGGATGGGCGGATTCAGCAAACGCCGGACGCTCCCTGGTCTGAATGGCAGATGCTCCTGCAAACGGAGCTAATTCATTTGCTAATTCAGAGGCTGTGTTTGGCCTAGAAGCTGGATCCTTCGCCAGTACTTTTTGAATGAGCGAGGTCAATTCAGGCGGAAGTCCTGGGATGGGCGCGGGGTCCTCATTGATAATTGAATAAGCAACCGCAGCCTCGTAGCCGCCACCAAACGGGCGATGTCCCGAAAGCATTTCATATAAAACGATGCCGATGGACCAGATATCCGATTTGGCATCGACCGTCTCTCCCTTAGCCTGCTCAGGGCTCATGTAAGCAGCTGTGCCAATGGTCGAACCTGCACGAGTCAGATCAGAACTCTCGCCCAGTTTAGCCACACCAAAATCTAGGATCTTAACCGATCCTTTTTCAGTGATCATAATGTTGGCTGGCTTCACGTCCCGATGGACAATGCCTGCTTCGTGGGCCGTTCCAAGTCCCAGCGCAATTTGTCTAGCAATGCTACACGCCTTTTCTACGTCAAGTCCCTTATCGTCAATCACGTATTTGAGCGTGGACCCATCGTAGTACGCCATAACGATAAACAGCTGGCCATCGTCGGCTTCAGCAATATCGTGGATGGTGCAGATGTTTGGATCGTCTAGGGCTGAAGCTGCTCGCGCTTCCTGCATGAACCGTTGCTTCGTCGCCGGATCAGTACTTAGTTGTTGGGGCAAAAACTTGAGCGCAACGATGCGGTCCAGCTTCGTATCGCGCGCTTTGTATACCACACCCATACCGCCCGCACCGAGCTGTTCTAGGATTTCGTACTGGGCTATGGTTTTTCCGATCATCGTCTAATTTAATTACCTTCTTGTGCTTTTCTATCTAGCAGAGCATCTATTCTACGTCGCGCTTCTTCAACTTGTGGTTGAACAAGAGCATCTGCGTCTCTCCATCTGTCAACCATTTTTCCGTAATGCGTGATGGCAAGATCTAGATGGCCTTCCTCTTCATGAAGCTCACCCAAGCGGAAATGAACATTGCCAACCCAACCTTGGTCGTTGCCGCCCAAAGAAAAATCTGGTCCTGAAACGAACCGTGTATAGGCAGAAATGGCTTCCTCGGTGTTACCTGCTTTTTCCCAAATCTCACCGAGCTCTCGTTGATAGAAACGTTTGAACCCAGGTGGGATTGCATTAGTGTACCGCTCGGCAGCCTCAGATGGGTTTCTGTTTAGCATGGCATCGAGATAGGCTCGACTTCGGTCGAAAAGCTCCTTTCCTGCACTATTAAGAAACGAATGGCCTTGCTCTTCAAGCGATACTATTTTTTCAAGTAGTGCATCTGCCTGTTCATAATCGCGAAACAAAATCGAAAAAGACAGTTCGCTTTCCCATGTTCGGGTGATTTTGCCATTGGAAAGGAAAGACGATTCTGGGGCGATAAGGGCACGTTTAATGCCTAAAAAGGATTCTTTTAAATCGTCTGTACGACCTGTAAAAACGGCTTCTGCAGAAGCAAACTGGAAATCTACAATGGCTGCTAGCTGACGTCGAATAGAATCTGGAACAGCTTGCCGTTCCATAAAATCATCCCCTCTTGAGGACTCGAGAAATCGGCGAGCTAAATTGAAGCTCGCTTTCAGCTTCCCTTGACTGGACAAAATAGAATATTGGCTTCCAAAGTCATTTACGGTGATGGGGTCGTCGTCGTTATCAAGGACTGAATCGCGTTTAATCACCCAGTCTAGAGCCTGGTTCAGGCTGTCCAACGAATACGCCAGAAAAGCTCTCATTTCGTACAATTTGGCTGAACCAGGGTACCGAATTCCAAACTCGTTTATCGCAAGCTCATACTCTTCAAATTTAGACTGATGAAGTAGCGCATGGGCATGATTGCTTCGCCTAAACTCGTTTTCTTCATTATTCAGTGCCCGGCGCAATAAGTCCTCACCTTCGGCATATTCACCTTTTTGCTGTTTTAAAATGGCCAAGTTATTCAATGCAGTGTCGTCATCTGGCCACTTTTCAAGCAAATCGCTATAAGATCGCATGGCCTCTTCGATGTTCTGATCAGTTGTAACAGCTCCATAAGCATACACTGTACCCTGCGTCGTTAGCCGTTCGCGCTCGGTCATACGTGAGCGCAGATTGAATGCTTTTTGGCGAAGTGTGTCTTGCTCTGCAAACTTAAATCGCGCATTTTGATACAATACTGACGCTTTTCGATAAGCCATTCCAAACAACGAGTCCAGTTCAATGGCTTGTTCTATTTCTCTAATGGACTCGCCAAGTTTTCCGTCAATATGGAGTCTATTAGACTTTGTGTAATGTCGCAGCGCCTCTATTGAGGTAGTCGAAACCTGGTCAAGCGGCGGACTGGAGCGGATATCGACCAGCGATTCTCCAATTTCGGAACGCAATTTGGCCGAAAGCCGGTCTATTGCCCCCAGCATATCAGAGCCATCAACGGCGCTTTCTCTGAAACCGGCCAATAGCTGCCCGTCTGCCGAAGACACCACACGAACAGCAATTTGAAACGCCGTCCCAAGCGGAGAAATTTCGCCTTCAATGATGGCCTTAACACCCTCTCTTGAGGCAATTTGGATTCCAATTGCGGAGGAAACCACCGTGTCAGAACGTAGGCCCATCCGTTTCAGGGCCTCAGAAACGGCTGAGCGGTCCATTACGTTCACTGCCGTGGATTGAGACAGATCAATGCGCAGAGCTTCGGAAACAGTCGAGCCTAATTCGGGCACATCAGTCCGGTTCTCAAAATCAGTCAGCAAAATGACATCGCGGGCGTTCAATGCTCCGGATGAAATTAGCGAAGCAAACGGACCAATTCCCGCTGCCCTAAGACCGGAATAGCCTAAAATGGCCACAATTAGCATTCCTGCGGCTAAAACACCACCTCTATAGGCCAGTTTGGTTGAAAGTTTGGCCTTCAGCCCTGTGAGTTGATTACGCTCCCCGGAGTCCATTAAGGCTCGCTTTTTTTCAAGCGATGCACTGTAAAGAGTGATAGGTAGTCCTGCGAGTACTAAAAATACGGCAGCTGGAAACACCCAGTCGGGCAAGCCTAGAGCCAACATCGCTGCGTACACAGTGGCCAACACAACTACGGCGGCTACCGCGAACTGAATCGCAATTTTTTAAACTGACGAAGTCTCGGCCGAGTTCGCTTCCGATCTATAGGCCTGTTGTGGTGCCGTTTCAACAATGGTTTCTCCCGAAAAAGGAGCAAGCTCATCGGCAAATGCCCGGGCATCGGAATAGCGCTTGGCAGCATCTTTTGAAAGCGCCTTATTGACGATATCGATCAAGCCCTGAGGTGTGTCCGGCCGAGTGGCCAAAATATCTGGTGGATCCTGGTTGATGATGGAATACGCCACAGCGGCTTCGTACCCGCCGCCAAATGGCCTTTCGCCCGTCAGCATTTCGTACAATACCGCACCAATGGACCAAATATCGCTTCGGGCATCTAGGGATTCGCCCTTTGCTTGCTCAGGACTCATGTACGAAGCCGTCCCAATGGTAGACCCTTCCCGCGTTAAATCGGAGGACTCATTGAGCTTGGCTACTCCAAAATCTAAGATCTTGACCATCCCTTTCGAGGTGATCATGATATTAGCTGGTTTCACATCCCGGTGAACAATCCCGGCGTCATGCGCAGAAGCCAACCCTTTCGCCATCTGGCGTGCAATCGAAGCGGCGTCGTCAATATTGATGCGACGTTTTTCGATGAGCCCCTGAAGCGTGGTCCCATCGTAATAAGCCATTACAATGAATAACTGGCCGTCAGGCGCTTCCGCAATATCAAAAATAGTGCAAATGTGCGGATCGTCGAGGGAAGAAGCTGCCTTTGCCTCCTGAATAAACCGGGCTTTGACATTTTCGTCCCGTGATAGCGCGGCTGGTAAAAACTTGAGCGCGACGATACGGTCAAGTTTTGTGTCACGAGCTTTATACACCACTCCCATTCCGCCAGCGCCGAGCTGTTCGAGGATTTCGTAATGGGATATAGTTTGGCCAGTCATCAAATCAGGATTCTAGGTAGGTCTTCTAAGGTACTAAAATCAAAATACAATAGGGTTTATCAAAGGTTGATCCATGCGCTCTCAGTGCTAATATTTCGATGGTCCATGGTTCTATTTTTTGACTAGTACATACAGACCCATATTGGCTGGAATCACGAGTGAGCCATCGGCCGACGGCGCACCGGCCTCTTGCAATCCAGCCACTCCCGGAATGGAAATCGATGCACCCGCTGGCAAGCCTAGATTGGCGAGGTCCAGCACCACCGTTTCGTCTGTGGAAGACCACGACGCCAGCGCAATGAGCACGCCGTCCGGGCGCACGAATGCGGTTGCTTTGATGAGGTCGTTTCCTGTTTCGACCGGAGGCTTCGATAGCCAATATCCGAGCATTCGGCTATCTTCGATGCCAAAGTCGTTCATGAGCTTCCAAACGGGTCTTGGGTCTACATCGCCATACATGCGGGCGGTCATGCCGTATAGCATGCCGCGGTACGGGTGCCCGCCGTCTTGAAGCATTTCACCCATCAAACCAAACGGCAAACCTGAGACTTCGGTCATCCAGTAGTCGGGACCTAGGTCATACTGAAAGTACTCCCCAAACCACAACCGCGAAATGAACGGGAAGTGCTCCATGTAGAGCATGGCGCTGTTGGTGAATCCATCGGCCGGGTTGAATTGATTGGCGGAGTGCAGGTCAATGACCACTTCTTCGCGTTCGGCATACAGCACCGAAATCATCCGTTTGACGGTTTCGCGACTGAAGGCAATATCATCCAAGTACAATCCGTCGATTTTTTGATTGGCAGCAAGCCAAGAAAGCCCTTCGATGTAGTAGTTCGTCCAGCGCGAGGTGCCCTTGTTTAGGATGGCCGCGTCGTCCACACGGTAGGCGTGCCAGGCCGAGTGGTAGTCGCCCCGCAGATGCTCCTGCATCCAGGAATGCCCGCCGCCATCGCCACCGTTGAATATTTCATCCCCGAAACTGCGCATCGCAAACATTTCATAGGCTTTGTACGTGAGCTCCCGAATGGTGTCGTACAGCTTGACCTTAATGCCTTTCTCATGAGCTTCCGTGATGTACGCCGTTTGTTCTTCGAGATTGTAGAACGGGTAGTTGATGTAGGGGTTGATTTCATTGGCGTGATGAATGTTTACGACCGTTCCGCCCCACGCTTTGACCGAATCCACCGGCACGTATTTGTGCACAAAACGGGTGTTAAAATGCGTTTTGGTGTCCAGTGGCTTGAACGGCGTAATCAGCATGCGGACGTTGAAGTGAAGGCTTTCGCCCGCCTTGATGGTCCTTGACCCCGAATAATTGTTTGCAACAACAGCTTCCGCAGATTCTAAAATCTTAATCCCACCCTTGCCCTCATTAAACCAAGAATCAGGCATGTTGAGCGGCTGATTCTGGTAAAAATTGGTGTTAAGAGGCCGGACGTAGTTGTTGTCCCGAAGAACGTATTGCAGTCCTTTGTTTACCGCTCCAAGCCAAACACCTTCCTGGTGGTTTTCAACCTTCCATTTCCAGATTTTGGAATCTGGCCTGCGTCTTCCTTTTTCGCCCAACCCGAGCATGTACGTAGCTGCATCCCGTTGGTACGCAACGGGAAGGGAGATATCCTCAACCTGAAGATCTTCCGTTGCAGTCAGAGTAATTTGGTAGTCTAACATCCCGTCGTATTCTAGGGCGCCTTCGACGGTCTGGGTTAGGGATGAAGAGGTGCTGGTGACCGACCACGAGGTACGCCCTAGCCCCTCGGTGGTGTAAGCAATCTCTCCAGAATTAAATGAAACCTTGCCGTCCAACGTGGAAACTACCAATCCCATGGGTTCCGCAAGGATTGGGGCGGCGGTATTGGAAAGCCCCGTCATTTCCTCGGTGAAGTAGCTGTTTATGGCCTGTGGGAGCCCATTGCTACCCAGCACAACATCCCGGCCAAGAATGGAAACTGTATTTCCGTCAACGGATACAGGCGTGTAAGGATGGATAATAAAGTCTTGATCCCGGCCCGTCTGGGAATTGAGCCAAAACAGCCGGGCCTGAGAAGCGGGGTCGTCGTAGCCGTGGTTTTTGATTTTTTCTTGTCGCACGTTGATCACAATGGAGGCATCCCTAAATCCCATGTTTTCTGTCATCACGCGTACTTTTCCAGCGTACTCACCGGCAGGCATGTTTTCGGGGATCTTAAGTCCAATCCAAAGCGGGAGAAGTTCACCCTTTTCGACGTCGATTGACTTGATAAACGGTTCGCCTTCAAAACTCATCCCACCACAAGAAAAGCAGGTCATGCTGGTGGCCAAGCGTTCATCAAAGCCCACAAAAGAAACGGCTAGGTTCTGGAGCGAATCGCCGGGGGCGAAAACAGCCACCTGAAAAACATGCGATTCATCCCTGTATGCCGTTGTCGTAAAAGGCTCAATGGGGCGGGAAACCCAGTGGTAGGGGATTTCTTTGTTCGTGCGGATGGGCATGCGGCCACTTTCGCCAATCAAAAACCAATCTGGAGAACGGGATAGGGTAAAACGCTCGGTTTCTTCGGCGGTAGCAGGGACTTCCATTGGGAAGAACGAGTGGAAATCGCTCACGGACTCCATGCGGACGGTTTGTCCCTTGGGCAGGTCTGTTCCAACGGAGGCGCTCCATTTAGGGTCTGGCGAGTACACATTCGACGGATAGGTTACTTTTGGATAGTACCCTCCGGTTGATTCCCAAGGCAGGTAATAGACGTAGTAGGTGAACGACCCCTGAGTAGGCTTAAAGACTACGGTGCCGGATTCCCTTGAAACGAGTTTCGCGAACGCATCAGGAATCGCGTTCCCGCTCGATGAGTCCACAACCACGATGGCTTTCAGCTCAGGATGCGTGTCCAGTCTGCGCCATGGAATGGTGACTTCCACTGCGTTTTCGAGTGAAGCTTCCACACTAAAAGTCACGACGGCGCGGTGGTTACCCCACGAAAGTCCTGCTTCGCCGGCGGCAAGGTATGGCTCCCAGTTTCCGGAGGTGTACGTGACGCCTTCAACTATGGCGGAAGGAGCGGGCGGAATCCAAGCTGTTTCAACGACGGCCTCTTCTTTGGCACAGCCAACGAAGACGAGAGCGAGCAACAAGGCTAGAAAGAATAAGCGGTTTTTCATCGGGAGGGTAACGTCATGTTTAGAGCTTGGACAATCAATCGGTGGGTTACCGAGGCCGAATCAAGAAGAGGATTCTGCGCATCGACGCCCATTTCTGAGGTCCGGTTTGGTTGGCCAAGGCGCTTCAAAACGTCTTGCGTCAATAAGTTTTCAGCCGAATTTGAATCTCCAAAAAAATCTTGCATCTCTAAGAGATTTCTGGCTGTTGAAGAGGCTGTTTCTGTTTCGCCCATGGCGCTAAATGCGCGAAAACGTAGGTAGGTAGCCAGGCGTTCGTCAGGAGCGTAGGGTTTTCCTTGTCCGAGATGTTCTGGCCATTCAAGCGAACGGTCAATGTGCTGTTTCGCTTCTTCGAATTGACCTTCAGCCAATAATTCAATTGACCGCTGTAAATGCGCAGCCGCAAACAACAGGTGGCTTTCACGTGCATTTTCACTAGGAAGGACGTTCGTGTTTTCCAGTAGCTGAACTGCGTCTTCAGATTGCCCCAAAAAGAGGAGCGATTTGGCGAGTTGAAGTTCAAGATTGAAGTCACCTGGGTAGAGGGATAGTGCATGCTCTGACTGCTCCGTCGCGCGTTCCCATTCGCCTTCCGTTTGGTATTGGCGGATGAGATAGAGATGAGTTAGCCGGTTTGCATCTCCTTGCGAGACGGCTTGCTCCAAATCAGGAAGGGCGGGGCCTGACTCTACTTGCGCCGAAAGGAACGAACGAGCCACATAAAAGGCAGCGTGATCAGGCTGGTTCTTGAGCGATTTCCATAACACGAGCGCTTCTTCCGTTCGGTCCAGCGCCCAGAGGTTAAGCCCTTTGAGATACTTCCATTGCCAAGCTGTGCTCTGAGATATGGCCCAGTCCAGTACAGGAAGCGTTTCGACGCGGTACGGATTGGCTAGCCCTCGTCCGAGTGACTCAGCCACCAATATGAGTTGGGGGTCTTGATTCAAATAACCGAGCCAAAGCGGAATTAAGGGATTCGTTGTGTAATCCATGGCTTCACGCAGCAAGGCGGCGGCGTCCGAAGGACGCCCTAGGGACGCGTATCGTATCGCGAGTTCCAGTACTGTTTGGTCGGGGAATTCGCTTCTCAGGCCGTCAAAAAAGGCACGCGTTTCGAGCGCCCCAGCTAGCATGGCCTCGGCTCGTGCAAAATGATTGAGTGGCTCTACTTTCAGGATGTGATCTTGGGTCATTTTGTTATCGAGACCCTGAGCGCGTTTGCCAATGGCAACGACCTCCAGCGCGCTCACGTTGTACGCGTCGTAGTCCATGGCGCGATGCGCAAACTCAATGGCTTCGTCGTAGCGCTCCTCTATGAGGGCCACTTCGGCAATGCGTGTATTGGCCGCGGATCTATACGCCATAGACCGCGCCGCCCAGCTATAGGAGTCGCGCGCGTCAAGGAGCATTCCGAGCTCAGTATATAAAGCTCCTGCGAGGAAGTTGGCTTCGGCGTCGTGCGCATCGAGTTTTAAGGCTTTTTTGGCGTGATTTAGGCCACTCTCGAACAGGCCTTGCCTCAGGTCAAGCTGGGCCATTTCCACTAAAGCGTCTCGATTCCAAGGCTCAGTGGCCAATACGCTTTCAAACAGGACGCGTGCTTCGGGGTAGTACCGAGCGTTGGATAGTTGTTTGCCTTTGAATACATCTTGCTCGGCTTGGGTCTGCGAGGGCCTCGCTTCGGCAGCCAATTCAAATGAACGGTCTAGCGCCAGCCGATCTTTTTCATCCGAAAAAACAAGGTCTAATTCAGGAATACGAATTTCGAGTTGGTCCTTGTCGCCCGCCGTAATCGTTGTCTCCCATAGAGATAGAGGTTCGGCAGATACGTCGATCACCTGATGTTCGCCATTGACCCTTACGTCCAAAGACCCCGAAAAGGACTCAAATACGTTGAGCGCGATCCGAGCGTTTGAGCCGCTACGCTCAACAAAGAGAACCCCTTCATCAGACACATCCGTCAATCCACCTGTGCCCACAACGGGAAACCACTTTTCGCTCCACCTATCGGTAGCGAGCACCGGAAATCCCGTTTTAGAAATGGGATTATCGTGCTCCCCAGGCGCATATTGAACGAGCATTCTGCCTGCCTGATACTCTACATATTGGCCGTCGGTATCGGTTAGGAGGTCGTCCCAGATTCCGCCCTCACGAGAAAGCGCCCAGAGCCATAATTTTTGGCCGGGTAGGTCTTCAAAACGCGCCCAGTGGCCAAATCCGTACTGCTCGTTGGCGTAGTACCCGCCAAAAAAGTCGTTGTATTCGCCCACTACGTGATAGGACTTGTGACCCTCAAACGTGTTGTTCGCATAATGCGGTAAAAAGCGGCCTTCTGCATCGTAAGGCCACCTTTTAGCCTCGCCAGGATGGGTCAAAAACTGGTTGCCAGGAATGCTCATATCGAGGTCGTTCTGAGCAAAAGCCGCTGCCGTCATCCAATTATAGTACGGCTGAACGAGCGAAGTCGGATTGTGCCAATACGCGTTGGTTTCAAACGCAGAAGAGCCCGGCTCGAGGCGGATTTCAACCCTCCATGTGGTGCGAGATGGCAAATCCATGGTCCCAACGAAACAGCTCACGCTTCCGTCTTCGTTTGTAACCAAGGTATAGTCCACCGGAGTGGCTGTCGATGGAGTATGCCCGATCACTCCAAAGTTGAATTCAATTCCACCCGACGTCCAAGGACCACGGAGCGCGATATTGCGGAATTTCATCACTTCGTTCCGGTAGATAAACTCCTTCCCTGTTTTCTTGTCGATAGCGCCCCAGACTTTCCCGCCGACCTCGGGCAGGACGTACACCTCGATGAACTCATTCTCGAGCTTAACCACCTTCCAGTCCTGCATCTCAGAAGTCAAGCTGTACCCTTCAAAACTATGATACGGGAAGAGGCGTGTATCCTTGGTCAGAATCGGTACGTCGTTCGGCTCGCCAAACGGATAGGTGGCAATGGATACCACAGACTCTGAAATGGTGGCCGTTTGAGCTTGAGTACCCGAAGCGACAAAGCCAAAAAGGGTTAGTAGAGCGAGCAGGCTCCAGAAGATTCGTTTCACGGGTGGGTGGGCGTTAAGATGAGTGGGAAACGTCCCCCTAATCTACGCTTCTTCCGCCACTCCGACCGAAGCAATTTTTGAACGTCACGGGCTGAATGCCGCGCTAGGTTTATACTTTACGAACGGCCAAAATGGTGAGGTCTTCCCGGGGGTCGTTGTCGCCGGCGTGCTCTTGAAC
>JABMOI010000090.1 GCA_013204185.1 bacterium
CCCATGAGCCCCACCCGCCACACTTTACCAGCAAGTTGTCCCAGCCCTCCAGCAATTTCAATGTTGTAATTCGAAAGCAAATACCGAGCTACTTTCCCCGAGTCGACGCCGTCCGGAACACGAACTGTCGTTAAACTTGGCAACCGATATTCCTCTTCAACGTGGCAAGACATGCCCATTTCTTCTAAACCGTCCCAAAACAAGCGGGCGGTGTCTGCATGGCGCTTCCACCGCTCTTCCAACCCTTCTTCCGCCACCAATCGCAACGCTTCCCTAAAACCGTAATTCATGTTGATGGGAGCCGTGTGGTGGTACGTCCGTTCTGCGCCCCAATATTTTCCAACCAGCGACATATCCAGATACCAGTTGGGAACGGGCTTGGTGCGTTTTTCGAGCTTTGAAAGGGCTCTGTCGCCGAGCGTAAGGGGTCCAATACCTGGGGGGCAGGACAAGCATTTCTGTGTGCCACTATATGCCGCGTCGATGCCCCACTCATCCACGAACAAAGGAACACCGCCTAGGCTTGTGACGGTGTCCACCACGAGTAGGCAATCCATTTCACGGCAAAGATTTGCGACTCCTTCGAGCGGCTGCCTAGCGCCAGTAGACGTTTCGGCATGAATCAACCCAAGAACGGCCGGGCGATGCTCCGTCATTACTTTTTTAATCTCGTCCAGATCAAATACCTGACCCCACGGTTTTTCCATGCGAACAACCTGGCCCCCATAGCGAGTTGCCATGTCCACCATGCGCTCGCCAAAATATCCATTCACCCCCACGACCACTCGGTCTCCTGGCTCTACCGTGTTTGCGATTGCCGCTTCCATGGCAGCCGAACCCGTACCAGAAATAGGAATCGTTACTTTGTTATCTGTTTGCCAAGCGTAGCGGAGCAAGGTTTGCACTTCAGTCATCAAGGTGATGAACGTTGGGTCGAGGTGGCCCACCTGGCGGTTAGACAAGGCCCTAAGCACTCTCGGATGCGCATTTGAAGGCCCGGGGCCTAACAAAAGCCGAGGGGGCATGTCGAGATCTGTGGTCTGAATACGGTGGGTAGAAGAAACAATCATAACACTTGGAATAATTGAAATAAGACCAGTTACCTTGAAGGCCGAACGGTATCTCTTAAAATACTGCGAATAGAATCGAAGTTCGTTATAGATCGAGTCTTGATTCAGGGTATCTTTACCCTAAGATTAAAAAATTCAGCTTCGTCATGTCAAAAATCGGGAAATACACACTTCACGCCATCGAAACAGGCCGTTTTGGACTTGACGGGGGCGCAATGTTCGGAATTGTCCCCAAGCCGCTGTGGGAAAAACAGATTTCGGCAGATGAACTAAACCGTATTCCACTGAGAGCCAGGTGCCTGCTGCTTGAAGGCGATGGCAAACTGATATTGATAGACAACGGAATTGGCGACAAGTACGATGACAAGTTTGCATCGATCTATGGCATTGACGACGAAACTGAAAACCTTGACAAATCGCTCTCTGACCTTGGTTTTGCTAAAAGCGACGTAACCGACGTCATCCTAACTCACCTACACTTTGACCACTGTGGAGGTAGTACGGTCATGCGGGACGGGAAGCCAGAAATAGCGTTCCCAAAAGCCACCTTCCATGTTCAAGAGAGCCATTGGAATTGGGCAAAACAGGGAAACGTTCGAGAAAAAGCATCTTTTCTACCCGTGAATCTGGACCCACTCGCCTCCTCAGGCCAGTTGAATTTGGTCGATGGAACGTTTGACCTGTTCGATGGCATCGAGTTAATTCCGGTAGACGGCCATACGTTGGCCATGCAGCTGGTACGGATTCACGACTCTAGTTCGTCCCTTCTATTTACTGCCGATCTCTTGCCGACTCACGCCCACCTCTCACCAGCATGGAACATGGGATACGACCTGTGGCCCATGACCACGATCGAAGAGAAGGCGCGTATCCTCGAAAAAGCCATCCAAGGCGGATGGCATCTGTTTTTCGAGCACGATCCTGTTGTGGGGTTGTGTGACGTGGTCGAGGGTAAACGAGGCCCAGAAATAGCGAACCCCAGACCTCTCCACGAATTGTAAGGCCCTAGTAAGCCGCAATGGCTTGGTCTAATTGGTCGAGAAAATCCACCAAATACGTCTTTCCTGATTGTTCTGCCGATTCAACCCATCGGTTCATGAACACCAAACGCAGGACTGCAATCTGTGAGTCGTCCTGTTTTAGGCCAGCCAAATACGGGTCTTTTTTGGCTCGTTCAGAATCTGTTGAAATGGTTGTTCGAGAGACCAGATAATCGTAGCTCTGAATACTTGGAACGTCTCGCACCCCAAATCGGGCAGCAATTGCTTCATTAAGGCGGTTCAATTCCGAAATCGATGAAATGCCTTTCCGTTTGGCAAACAAACAAACGATGTTCGTATCCGGCTTAAATAGCGACACGAGGTGGCTCCGCCCAGACACCAATACGTCGAAATCTCTGGCAATGGAGCACAAAACGGAAAGCTGGGCGCCGTAACCCTCTTTATCCAGCGGAATCAATTTGTGGCTAAACCAAACAGCAGCTGCAATGGCGCCCGGCTTAGAGCCTTCTAGAATAAATTTGCCAAGTTGTGGTGTGGGGGAATCCGCCTGCGTTGTGTCCTCGCGATCCAAACAATACGGAGCTGTTTCTGCAACCAAATCCTTCAAAAAACCGTGTTTTAGTACAATTGCCCCAGCGCCATAGGGTATGTACCCCGCCTTATGAGGATCGACCGTGACAGAATCCGTTCCTGCAATGCCCCTAAATGCCTGCCTGATTTCCGAATTATAGTCGCTAAAGGTGCTGTTTTTGGAAGCGCCGTCTCGAAATATGGTTGCAAAGTAGCCGCCATAAGCGCCGTCTACGTGAATCGGAGCGTACAAGCCTCTATCAATGAACGAGTCTCGAATTCGAACTATTTCATGAATGGGATCAACTGAGCCAAATTCTGTGGTACCTGCGACCGTAACGATTTGCCAAATGGGTTGCCGTTTCTCTAGGCATTCAGCCAGTGTGGCCTCTAACGCGTCCGGTAGCATTCGAAAGTCGCTGCCCACTGGTACGCGCAGGATGTTGTTTTTGCCAATTCCCAACAAGCTGACAGCCCTTGACCATGAATAATGAGCCGTTTGGGGCACAACGATAACTGGTTCAATCCATTCGGTATTCCATTCCTGTTCAACCTGACGTTTAAAGGTGAAGTCTCCGAGGTATGAAATCAGATATGTTTTGAGCACTTCCCAACGAGCCGAAGGATCGCTGCCGCCATTCAAATACTGATTGAGTCGGAATTCAACTTCGTCTAGTGGAATGTTGAGTAGGCGGTACAGCGACTCATGATCCCTTTCCGGTTCCCCGTCAAACTCGTTGCGCGTAGCCATTTCGAGCGCCAACGGTAAGTACCTGCCGGCTTTGTTGTACCATAGCGATTCATAGTTTGCAATCGTGCCGCCAGACGTCAGGTGCCCAAAAGACCGCGTATCGTCGTAACCAAATAGCCGTGCAAACTGCTTTCCAACTTCCAATTCGTGCCGGATCGTAACAGGAGATGCCTCGCTCGACACATTGTTGGGATTGTAGAGCAGTGTCGCAAAGTAGGCTACCAAAGAAGGCAGCGTCGTTTCCGAAATCATGTGCGCCATATATCTCGGCGAAAACACCGGTACATCCAGCTTCAGATCGGAAATGAGCGAAAACAATTCAGTAAAAAATAGCTCCCGAAAATGCCGAGCCCCCTCTCCATGAACCTTGCTGTAGGCAATAGCCGGAGGATCTTTGGGGAAGTAATTTCGCCGCCAAAATACGTGGTCGTTTAAGACCAACTGGAGCGCTTCAGCCAAAAACTGTCGCTGTTCGGATTTGGGACCTAAAAAGTAGAGGTCCAAGTCATGCTCAAATTCAGATTCAGGTTTCATTTTGCTCTCCCATATCTCCTATCACGCAAATCGCCTATCTCACAAGTCGCCTATTCGCCAAGTCGCCTGTTTATCAAACAGAAAATGCGTTCTTCTATTCGATGATGGAGGCTCCAATCGCCATGCGGTTTGAGTACGGCTCCCCAAGTAACGCCGCGACGGTAGCAGCTAACTGGTTCTGATAAAGCCGTTTTCCACCGCTCATTTCTCCCTTGGCGTCAATTCCTGGTCCAAGTAAGGCCACCCAGATGTTCTCTGATCCGACCCAGTCTCCACCGTGACCAATCCACCGGTCTTCTGCTCCCCTTCCGTGGTCTGTTGCAATTACAAACGCCGTCTTCCCACTATAATGAGGATCTTGCTCTACCCAATGCCACAAGTCGGCAATGAATTGATCTGTTCGATGGGCTGAGTTTAAGTATTGGTCGTAATCCTTATCGTGCGCGAAGTCGTCTGTTTCGCCGTACGAGATATAAACCAGGCGTGGCTGTTTTCGCTTGACGTATTCAAGGGCATAGTTGTGCGTAAAGACGTCCAACCGAACGGTGGTCCATGGCGACGGAGTTTGAGATTGAACTTCATTTAGCCACCTCTCCTTTTCCGTTAGGCCGTCCCCTGTTGCGCTTTCAAACCCAGCATTCACAGGCACGCCGCTTCGCTCTTCATTGATGATGAAGGGAAACACATCCCAGCTCCCAAATGCTGCCACCTGGCCTTCAAATCCCTGTCGTTTGTTCATCTCTTCGAGTATGGTGACGTTCCGGTTCGGAATTTTGTCATTACTATCGATTGTAGCATCTGCAAATCCGGTAAGAATCTCGTTGTATCCGGGGTAAGAGAAAACGTGTGTATTGGACACATTGACTTCACTTCCGATGTGCCTATTGCCGTATAATTGGCCTTTTTTGGCTATTTCAGACCAGAAAAAGGGCATAAGCGCCGATCGTCTCTGCTCAGCCGAATCGAACCAAAACTTGGATTTCAGCTCCTCCCTATCTGATGTATAGGCTTCATTTTCGAGCAGCCACGGATCGGCGCCGGTGAACAATTCCTCCCACCTAAAACCATCCATTGTAATTAAGAACACATTCTCAACCGCAGGAACGGAGAACTGAGCATGGCTTGGACGAATGGAAAGCATTCCGAATACAAGGATAAACAGTCCTACAAAGAGCACGTTGCCTCTCTGCGAGCGAGCACTATTAGGCATATTCATTGAGTGGATCATCATTTAATTGGCGATGGCCGATTTTAGCACGTCTTCAGATGGATAGCTGCCTTTTTTGTATTCATAAGTCATCTGAACACCATCCGGATAAATAAGGCTCACTTCATAGTCTCGAGATGCATCGTATACGGGCGGCCTATACGACGTGCCACTTGGACGAATCGTGTATATATGTTCTCTTGAAGCGGCATCGGTAACAGAAATTGCAGGAGCCAAGCCTTCTGGGTATTCGAGCGTGACTAAAAAGGAAACAGCTGTTCTACCGTCCCCATCCTCTTGGTTGAATTTAATGGGCCAGTCCGTATATGGTTTTGCGCCTTCGTCAGATGGATCCACCCAACGAGGCCACGCTTCAAACACCACGTCTCGTGTTTTTTTATTCATCCGAATAATGCCGTACCCGGGGGTTCTATCGTAAAGAGCAGATGGCTCATGCCCTGAATTTACCGGGTTCGCAACGGCAAGCACGGTCATGTGATTGCCAAATCCATCCAAGTGATCTCCCGTGTACCACGATTTAGAAGGATCGCGCGTGGGACTTATTTCAGGCGGAAACCACCTTCTGGGCCAAATATTGGCAATTGAAGGCACCACAAAGCCGTATCCCGCATCCTGAAACGCATCTTTCCCATATCGAACCACGCTGCCTAAATGCTGATCTCCAGCCACGTGGAATGCCCGGGCACGCCTAAGATCCGAAACCACACGGTTCCGACCTGTTTGCGGCCACGCGTTTGAGTCCATGTCCATCGCTTTCTTATACCCCTTTACTATTTCGCCGGGAGGGGGAATAGCCAGCCCAGGTATAACCGAACCATTCATATCACCCTCTGGAATGGTGGCCACGTTGGCAAACAAGGTCTGCGAAAGAAAGACCTTCATCCACGTTGTGGGACCCCAGTTTTTGACCCAATAGTCTACAAACTCATGTTGCCTTTCGCCCAACAAAACCGCGTCTGGGTGATCCCCACTCTTGGCCGCGTCCCAATTTGGATTAGATGGCCAGCCGTTGTTGACCTGTGCATCTGGAAGCAAGGCTCTGGGCGCGCTTTTAAACATTCGGTCTGCCACAATACCAAAGGACACGCCGCCAAATTCCATGTTAGTATAGTAGACCGAAATACCCTGCTCAATAGGGGTCGGGTCGAACGGGTCTGGCAAGTGGGATGATTGAGTTCGATGCACCGCGTTCACAAATTCAGCAGGTTCGATGTATCCGCCGTTGTCTGAGGCCGGCGTATAAGGCCCCTCGGCCGATTTTCCGCCAGCTCCCCATACGTTGCCGTGATATACGTCGTGATCGTCTGGGATGGAAACGGTGGGACGGTGCCGTGTGAGATCGCCGAAAGCCCAGAGGAAACGATTCCAATGGTAGAGGTAGTCTAGAATGGCGGTGTCGGCAGGAGCCCTGACAATGCCTGCGAGACCACTCTCATAGATTTGATCGCCGGCAAAGAAGTACATGTCGGCCTTGTGGTAGGCCACGGCCTCGGCCATATCTGCGTGGGGCCACCAAAAGTTAGTGTGGGTCCAGGAGCCGTCTCCACCGGCGATATGTTGGCAATTCATGGCAGCTAGAACAAAATCGTCTCCTTCAATGGTTGAATGGATGGTGCCGTCGTAGAAATGAGTGACAGGCAAGGCGCCCTCCCACAGGGAATACATCACTCTAAACGGCACATCAGACGTTTCAGACCAATCCTCGACGCGAAATCCGATCGTGTAACCGTTGGTATTAAGCTCGCCTTTTGCCACCGTTTCCCAGGTGCCATTTTTCTGAATTTGAAGGTCGGCCACCTTGGAGTCATCGGCTCCGAGTGGGCCCATTTGAGCGGTCATTTTCAACATGCCTTCGCTCACGGTGTATTGAATTCCTAGAACGGGCCCAAAAGCGCGGGATTCGTCCTTTACGACTTTCGTGCCTTCTATTTTCCAGTCGTTAAACCAATATCCTGCACCTTCAGACGAGGGGCTAGCATGCGAGACCACTGCGAGCGTACCTGTGAAATACTTGGAATCTAGCCCCGTGTAAACGGAGTGCGATAGGACGTTGTCTTCTTCTCCTGCGGGGTCAAACGCTTCAACCACCATTGAATACGTTCCTTCATTGGGTGTGGCCATAATACGGAGGCCGATTTCGCCGAATTCCAAGACCTTCCCGCGCGATTCAACTGGCTCAATGGCTGGCCAATCTGAAGAGGTGAAGTCTGCTCGAGCAGCCCTGCGAGCGTCTGGATTCTCGTTGTCCCGAACGGTAATGTGCCCAGACCCATCTATGCCCACAAACAAACCGCCACCGGGTGCTGGCCAGTGATGAACCAGGGCAGAAATTCTGTAATCAACCTCCGCTCCACCTGCACCGATCAGAAATCCCGCCCACGTGCTATCTGAAAGCATGTCTGGCGTGTTTACGGGGCCTGTAACCACACTCATTTTCAGGCTCCCCTCCTCTTCTGAGAGGTATCGGGTCAACAAGTGAACGGTTCGCATGGGCTTTGCTCTTCGGCCTTCCATGCTTTGCAGGCGCCCATCCCGTAACTCCCAGTCCAGCATGCGATTAGCGTAGAACTCAGGACCAATCCACGTTCGGTCTGGACTATCTGCAAAACTCAATTCAAATGCATTTTCCGGCTCGGAGCAACCAGAAACGGCGATCAAAACAAAACTTAAAAGGAGGTAAACGCGAGCAATTTTAGGGATGCGCATAGGTACTATTTAGAAATGAAGTGCCCTTCAAAGTACGAATTGGGGTTAACAAAAAGTGCGGCCGGGCTAAGCCCGGCCGCACTCTCTTTTCATCTATTAGCAATGTAAGCCACATCACTTTTCGTCATAGTGTGGTTTGCCACTCTTGGCAGGACAAACCACGTGACTAACGCCCACCAGGAGTGGATCGCATTCTAATTGGTCCGTTGTCGTCTTCAGGAGCATATGATGGCTCCCAACGAGTCAGACCCACAGGGAAGGTTGTCCGAAGTTGTTCTAACTCGGCATTCCAATCCACTTCGGTTTTTCCAGGAGGTACCACGCCGTACGTGTCTTTCATGGCTTGGAGCGTTCCAAGGAGCAATGCTTTCATCAAGAAAGGATTGTGTACGGAAGAACCATACGTGTCGTCTCCAAACACAGCCAAGCTATGGTTGAACACGGCGCCTTCAGCAACGGTAAAGGTGCCATTTGCTCCGTCTACTTCACCACCTGCAGCTTCACCATTTGGATCCACGATTTCAATGGTTTGCTCAAGCAAGTGGGCTAGCTCTGCAATCTCTTGCGAAGTTGAAGAGAGGGCAGCTTGGGCGGCGTTCTGTGATGAGTGGCAACCTGAAACGGCGCAACCGCTAAAGGTGCGTTCGTTTAAGCTAATTCCGCAGCCCGTTTCTCCCGTTGGAGCGCCATTAGCGTCTACACAAGGAATGGCATCGAAGGTATGCCCGACCGAGTTGAGCAAGAATGCTCCCGTTGCAGCATCCGTTACTTCGAAACCACTAACGTGACATGAGGCACAACCATTGGCATTTCCTGTAGAGCCATGCGTAGCCACGATGGCGCCAACGTCGATGTTTGCCCCTGGTGGGAACCAGCCCGCTTCACCGACCATCAACGCCACTTCAGGAGCATGAGGATGCAAACCATGGCCAGAATTTTCAGGGATGGTTCGTCTGTTGTGGCATTGAGCGCACAAGTTCAACTCTAGATCAATGGTTTTGACATCCAAGCGCGTTTGAGCCGAGTTTTGGCTGCCGTGAGGATCATGACAAACCACACATGTAATACCCAAGTGTTCTGGTGCATTTGCTTCAATGTAGGTTGACGATCCACCGAACCTAGCAATGGCTTCCTGGCCCCTATGGCATGTAGCACATGATCCGCCACGAATCTGAGGGTAGGTGTCTACCAATGCGTGGTTTGACTGTGACCACTGCTCTACAAATGGATGGTGCGTTCCCTGGTGGCATTCAGCACAGGATTCAGCTGCTGAAAGGTCTACCAAGTTGCCTAAATCAACCGAAGCAACAGGTTGCGATGCGCTGGGGCTAGTGGAGTGAATTTCGCCCCCACCGTGGCAACTTTCGCACTGTACGTCATGATACCGTTCGTTGCCGGTAGCTTCCCAACCAACTGGTTCAGAAGCAAAGTTTCCGTTTTGGCCGACTGTATGACAATTTTCGCAATACACCGCAGCATGTCCGCTTTCTTGAAGCGTATTCATAGCATCGGCGTGTGCCGTGGTTTGCCACTGTTTTTGCTGATCGACGTGACAATTTCCGCAAACAGTTAGTTTTACTTCTGCATTGTCATATCCCAAATATCCCTTGGCAGCCACCGGGGCTTCCTTCCAGGATGGGTTCTCTATCTCGACGATCTCTCGAAGATCACAGCCTCCTAAGAGTATGACGGCTGCGATAGCTAAAAAGCCCGCTCCCAAAGAGAGCGATCCGAAGGAATTCCACAAGTGTTGTAATCTGATATTCATGGCTGTAGCCGATGATGATTCTGTATTGATCCGCGTGAAAAGTATCCCTATAGGAGCCGCTTGTCAACGCCGGAATCTGCCCTGATCGTTCAAAATGAGGTGTTTCAGAAATACTCTCACAAGCCCTTGTGTAGATTTGTATATATTTATTC
>JABMOI010000091.1 GCA_013204185.1 bacterium
AAGGCGCCGCACCACAAACCGAAGGTAGAATCTCTAACCCGCCAGAATCGAAGACTACTCCGGTGTTATCAGACTAATTTGAGCCTGGTTGGCCGCCAAAACCCTGTCCGGGGCGCATGCCGGGGCCACCGTTCATGCCGGGACCACCTTGACCACCGTTCATCCCCTGACCACCTTGTCCACCAGGACCGCGCATGCCTGGGCCACCCTGACCACCCTGACCACCATGGCCTTGGCCCATTCTTGAGGCGAGGGCGTTGTGAATCAACGTGATTTCAAGCTGAGTCTGGTCCAATATGGCAGCAACAGCTTCCTGATGGGCGGCGCGAAGTTCGCTTGCAGCGGCCATAACCGTTTCCCGATCCGCTCCAGATTCAACCAGCGCCTCAATGGCTAGCCTATCTTCTTCACCCGTAACTCGCAAGCCCTCAAGGGCGGCAACTTGATCCGGGGTAAGCCCCAAGACCTCAATCATCACCAATTTTGAAGCTTCACGATTGGCTTCTTGTGCTGCTTGATGTTCCGCGCGGCGAGCTTCAGCTTCGGCCTGGAAATCAGCCAGCTGCTGCTTCTGATCGTCAGTTAACACGGCTTCGACTTCTGCGCGAACTGCTTCGCGAATGGCATCGACTGCCGCTTTGATTTCTTCACGGGAAAGCGTTTCGCGCTGCGCAAGAATGGCTTCGATTTCAGGCTTGTAGGCCTCACGAATGGCTTCAATCTGCGCCAGTTGATCTTCCGTCAATCCGAGTTGCGAAAGAGCTCCGCCTTGGCCCTGACCTTGCTGCATGCGCTGCGCGCCGCCCGGGCCTTTCATGCCGTTTCCGGGTCCCTGCTGCATCCCTGCCTGACGATCCCGCTGGCCTGCCAGCTCAATGCGTTCAAAAAGCGCGGCTTTCTGTTCATCCGATAGCGTGGCTTGAAGCTCGGCCGCAACTCGCCACAAGTATCCAGCTTCCTGACTCACCGCGGAGCCATCGCCGGCGTGCCTAGCCATCGAGGCGCTGAGCGTCGCCGATTCGGACGATGTCAGCCCCAGATCCGATGCAATAAAGGATACGGACTGAGCCAGCGATGTGGTGGCTTCGTCATCACCAGAAAGGCCGCTGGTTGAATCGCACGCTGCCAAGAAAAGTGATGATAAAAGCAGGGGAGCGAGCAACAAGGCAAAAAAGCGCTGTCCGATCCGGTTCATATTGATATTTATGTTCGTCTTCATGACTTCCAACTCCAACAAATTAATTACGAGAATGAAACTCGTGGGTGCTATTCAAGGAACCCTGCTTTGAGGAGGTGGGTTAGCCTGCTCTTGCTGAACTCCTAAATCGAACGGCTGGTAGTGCTATTCGATCCGTACCCAATTAACGGCGCGGCCGAGCCCGAGTTGTCACAGAAGTGTGACGATGGTGTGGGGAGTTTGTGGGGATGATGAAATGATAGATGTCATAATATTTACTGTTGCCTTATCTACAAATTGATCAATTCAAGAAGCAGTTTGGATCTAATATTGATGCCATGAACATTTGTATAGTCGGACTTGGGTATGTTGGGCTCCCTTTGGCGGTTGAATTTGCCAAAAGGGGCCACACCGTCTTTGGAATTGATATAAGTGAAAGCCGGATTGATAAGCTAAAGTCAGCTGAAAATTATATTGGTGATGTTTCGTCTGACGAGCTGACGAAAGTAATCGAATCTGGTTTTTTGATTCCGACTACAACTTTTGAATCGTGCGAACAGGCTCAGGCCGTATTTATTTGCGTTCCTACACCCATTTCAGATAACAAAGACCCAGATCTATCGGCCATCCGATCTGCGGCAGCTGCCATCGGCCCGCTCATCCACGAAGGGCAGCTGGTCATTTTGAAAAGCACCACGTTTCCGACTACAACGGAAGAAGTGGTCATGCCTATTGTTGAAGAGCTCTCGGGATTGAAAGCCGGAAAAGACTTCCATCTCGCTTACAGCCCTGAACGAGTGGATCCCGGAAACACAAAGTGGACCACCGCCAACACACCAATTGTGGTTGGAGGACTCACACCTGCCTGCACCGATGCTGCCGCCGATTTACTTTCAGAAATCACGCCAAACGTTCGAAAAGTGTCCTCTCCCAAAGTAGCTGAAATGGAAAAGCTGCTTGAAAACATCTTTCGGAGTGTGAACATCGCCCTCGTAAACGAAATGGCGCGTCTGTGTGACCGCATGGGGGGCATCAGCTTGTGGGAAGTAGTAGACGCTGCGGCCACAAAGCCATTTGGCTTTATGCCGTTTTATCCAGGCCCCGGCCTCGGCGGCCACTGTATACCGATAGACCCATACTACTTGTCTTGGTTGGCTCGTAAATATGATTTTGAAACCAGCTTCATCACACTATCTGCCCGCACGAATGAGGATATGCCCTTCTATGTAGTAGATGCTGTCCAACGTGTGTTGGCTGATCGTGGTAGCATGACTCCTGGCAAGCCACGCATTTTGATTCTGGGTGCTGCATTTAAAAAGAATGTGGATGACCTTCGTCATTCCCCGGCCTTCAAGATAATTGAGGTGTTGGAGCAGCAGACGAATGCCTTGGTTGATTTCAGTGACCCCCATGCGACTGAGTTTCGCAAGGAATGGGTAGAAGGGAGTCCTGTCATGCACTCCGTTGGAAGTGATCCAGAGCAAATCTCATCTTATGATGTGGTTGTCATGGTAACCGACCATGATGCATTCGATTATCAGGAAATTGCAGACAATGCCCGTTTCATTCTGGACACGAGGAACGCATTTAAGGATGTCGATATTGATTCTGAACGTATCCGAGTACTTGGGGCAGGGCAGTTTTTGACTCACAAAACGCAACGCGGAGAGGCTTAAAACGGGCAACCGTTCTCTAGAACACCAAATATGACGAAAAGTACACCTAAAAACTTTGGACTAATCGGCGCAGCGGGATATGTGGCCCCAAGGCACATGAAAGCCATTCGGGATACCGGAAACAGGTTGGTAGCTGCTCTTGACCCCAAAGATTCCGTTGGTGTGTTAGACAGTTATTCGTTTGACGTAAGCTTCTTTACCGAGTTTGAACGATTTGACCGTCATGCGGAGAAGCTAAGACGCATGGGGGAGGAGCATAGGTTGCATTACATAAGCATTGCCTCTCCCAATTATCTGCACGACGCCCATTGCCGGTTTGCCTTACGAATAGGCGCAGATGCCATATGCGAAAAACCCCTTGTTCTAAATCCTTGGAATGTAGATGCCCTGCAGGAAATCGAACAAGAAACAGGGCAGCGCATTTATAACGTACTCCAGCTCCGACTTCATCCTTCGATTCAAGCGCTAAAAAAACAAGTTGAAGCAGCTCCAGCCGGAAAACACTTCAATGTGGACCTGACCTACATCACTAGCCGTGGCCCGTGGTATTTCACGTCATGGAAAGGAGATATACATAAATCAGGTGGGGTGGCAACAAATATTGGAGTCCATTTCTTCGATGCGCTTCTCTGGATATTTGGTCCCTGCATGAAGTCCACGGTAAGTGTGAGGGAAGAAAAACGTATGAAAGGGCACTTAGAACTTGAAAGAGCAAGCGTCTCTTGGCACCTATCTGTTGATCGGTCAGAACTTCCTGCGGAGGCAATAGGAACAACCACCTGGAGGTCTTTGACTCTAGATGGAGAAAAATTCGAATTTTCCGATGGGTTTAATGACCTGCATACTGCCATTTATAGTGATATATTACAGGGTGGCGGTTTTGGACTAAAAGATTCCCGAGCTGCAATTGAACTGGTTCAACAGATTCGAACCCAATAAGCACTATTATAAGCCTTATGTCTCCCAACAGAGGGGTTAAGAAGGCCAGAATTCTATGAGAACAAATCCAGCCAACCGTCCGACACAATTGGCACCACAGCAAGAACAGCAGAGATTTAATGACGATGAAATTTCGCTGGCTGACCTGTTTGGTAAGCTGATTAGTGGGAAATGGTACGTGCTGATGGGCTATGCATTGGTTTTGACGGCCGTGGCTGCTTACACTTATAAGCAAGATCCAGTATATGAAGCGTCGAGTCTAATTCTTATTAATAATGAATCCTCAACCCCGCAGCTTGGAGACATGATGGGTCTTAAAGTGGGCAATAAAAACGTTGCCAACGAAATTGAGATTATCAAATCCAGAACAATTGCATTGAGGGTTGCCGATGCATTAATGGATTGGAAGACCATTCCGGGCACCAATACCGAACTATCCGTTTTGCATGTTGAACCTGGGGAACCTGGATTGACTCAACTCGATGTCGCTCAACGTATTCAGAAGGATTATGTGTCGGTTCGACCAGTAAGCCCCGACGTCGATTTGATCGAAATCAAAGCCCAAAGCATTGTCCCAAGAGAAGCTGCGTTGATTTCAGATATGTACGCGGATGAGTTTTATAGCTACAATCAGTCACAAAGCAGGAGGAGAGCGTCCGCAGGACGTGAGTTCTTGGAAGAGCAAACCCAGCGGTTCGATACGCTTGTGGTCAGCGCTGAAAACAATATGCTCTCTTACGCCGAAGCCCAAGGCGTAGTCAATCCTGACTTTGAAGCGGAAGCTTTATTGGATCAGGTCATGGAATTGGAAGCGGAGCGGTATAAAACTGAATTTTTACTAAGAGCCGCGCAGTCGGAGCTACAAACGGTTGAGTCCGAACTAGATAGGATCATGCCCGGACTTTCCCGAACCCTGAGTTCCAACGAAGACGAGCAAATGGTGGCGATTAAAACCATGATTACTCGTTTTCAATTGGAAAATGCGGAAACCCTTTCTAAGAATCCCGATCTGCGTCAAAACCCCAATATTGATAAGGCTTACGCTGCCAACCTTCAAAAAATTGAGGACTTTACAAAAGATTTGTCGGAGCTTAGTGCAGCATACACTAATGACCTGCGAAATAGCGGGACGGTAGTCTTAGGCAATAATCCGGAATCGGCTTTTGAACGCATAGCGCTTATGCAGGACCAAATCATTGAAAAACGGATTGAGCTTACGGGTGCACAAGCGCGTATTGATGTTTTGGATAAGGAACTAGCTCGATACCAAAGCCAGATTGATAAAATTCCAAATAAAGCTGTACTCCTGTCACGTTACCAGCGCGATATGGAAACCAGTGCTCAATTGTATACGACGGTATTTCAAAGTCTTCAAGAAGCTAGAATCGCAGAAGCCTCTGAGCTTGGGTATGTGGATATTGTCGACCAGGCGGTAGTTCCAAATAAGCCAATTAGCCCTACAATTCCACTAAACTTATTGCTTGGAGCTGTCCTAGGATTAATGCTGGGTGTGACCGCTGCATTTGTAAGCTCAGCTCTGGATAACAAAGTTAGCCGCCCAGAAGATTTACGGCAACGTGGATATCCCGTACTAGGAATGATTCCCAATATGGAACAGGTAGTAGAAAACGATTTTGGTGGTGCAAAATTTGTAGAAGTCGGTAATAAAACAGTAAGTACTTCTTTAATCACTTTACTCAACCCGTTGTCTCAAATATCTGAGTCGTATCGGCGGCTTAGGACGAATGTGGACTTTTCGGCTCCTGATTCAACGAGAAAGGTGGTTTTGGTAACTAGCGCCGAACCGGGTGAAGGTAAAACGTCAACTTCGTTAAACTTGGCTATTGCTAACGCGCAATTAGGGCGAAAAACGCTATTCATGGATGCCGACATGCGCCGGCCTACGAGTCACAGACTTTTGGGATTATCTCGCGAACCAGGTTTGGTAGATTGTCTATTTGATGAGTCCGTACGGGATTTTGAAGGGTTGGCTACCCATATTGAAGACCTTTACTTCATGCCAGTTGGCAAGGCCGCTCCAAATCCGTCGGAACTATTAGGATCAAAGCGAATGATGGAACTGCTGGAAGGCTTGAAAATGAAGTTCGACACGATCATTATTGATACTCCACCCTTGCTCTCCGTGTCTGACTCTCTGCTAATCGCTTCGTCTGCGGATATGATCATCCAAGTTATTTCAAGCGGGGAAACTCATTGGGCAGCGTTAGAGAGAGCCCAGGAGGTACTTAGAGATGCAGGAATCGTGTCGACGGGTTTTATTTTAAATCGATTCGATGCTAAACAGGCTTACGGTGGGTACGGCTATGGTTACGGATATGGCTACGGATATGGATATGGCTACGGAACCGATTCTGGCCTCTATGCCGATCGCGAAATGCAACAAATTGTAAATTCAGGGGGACGTGTTTAAATGGCTAAAAGAATTATTACCGCCATGTTATTCTGGGGTCTTTTCAGTGCGATTAGTACCGTAGCGCAAGTCACGGAACTAGACCGTTCACGATTGAGCACGGCTGCTTTCTATAGCTATTCTGAGCCGGGAGACGTGACTATCCGTGTACACGTTTGGGGCGCCGTACGCTTTCCGGGTTTGTACGAAATACCCAGAGGATCTAAGTTAAGCGAACTAATCTCGCTCAGCGGTGGCCCAACGGTGGGGGAAAGGGCAAAAAAATCTACAAGAACGGTAGAGTTGAAATTACATCGCAACGACGGAAATACGCGCCAAGTCATTTATCAGACCACGATGCAGAACGAAATTGTTGTTCGATCGGAGGATCCCGTTTTACAAGCGGACGATGTTCTGAGTTATGAAGCGGTGTTGAAACAAGGATTTCAATGGCGCGATCTGTTTCCTATTGTGAGCATGGTTGGGACTATCGTCCTAATTGCAGACAGACTCATCTCAAATTAAAAATTGAATAGAATTTGTTGAAATGACTTCCTCCCTTGCACGCCATCTTCATTTACCTTGGCGTTTAGCCACACTTTTTGACAAAGCGTTTCGTGAATTCATAATTGATTGAATGTAAAGTAACCAGTATTAGTAATTGACGGAATATTGATCTGCTAATACACCAATATTACAACTTTGTGTGGAAAGCGGATTCTTATCATTCAATTTGCAAGGAAGAGCTTCATTTTTCTAGAATCCGGATATAGATGAGTAAAAAGAATTCCGCAATCTTGTTATGGGATTTATTATCAAGTCTCGAAAAACGTCAAGGTGTGCAATTGATCGGTTTGGTCATATTCATGGCCATTTTCGACGTTGCCGGTGTAGCGTCCATTATGCCGTTTTTGGCAGTATTAGCGGACCCTGGAAGTGTACAGACGAATCCGTTTCTAAATACCGTTTTTACGAAATCTGGAATTCAGTCTATTGACACCTTCCTTCTTTTTCTTGGAGTCACGGTTTTTCTAGCACTTGTTATATCGATAGCATTCAAGGCATTCACAACTTATCGATTGTTGAAGTTCACTTATTTCAGAAATTACTCGATCAGTACGAGGCTTATCAAAGGTTATTTTCGTCAGCCATACGAGTGGTTCCTAAGCAGAAATAGTTCAGAGCTTGGTTCTTCAATACTGTCAGAGGTGCAGCAAGTCGTTGATCTCGCCTTAGTGCCTGCAGTTAATCTTTTTGCAAACGGATCGATAAGTTTAGCGCTTCTAGGTCTTCTCGTATTCGCCGATCCTTTTTTAGCATTTATAGTAGGTTCCATATTGGTCCTCTCTTATGGTGCTGTCTACCTGGGAACCAGAAAATATCTTGGAAAAATTGGAGGACAGCGAATTGAGGCCAATAATGAACGTTTTCGAGCTGTTAACGAGGCATTCTTGAGTATAAAAATGGCAAAGCTTATGGGTATAGAAAACTATTTCCTCAAGAATTACGAGGTGCCAGCAAAGAGGTTTGCCAATTATACGACCGGAGCTCAGATTGCTGCTCACCTTCCTCGATACGTGCTGGAGCTGGTATCCTTTGGAGGAATGATTGCCGTTATTTTGGTCTTGATGCTTTCGGGAAAGGATTTTGTCTCAGCATTACCCCTGATTGGACTGTATGCATTTGCTGGTTTTAGATTGATGCCTGCGCTTCAACAAGTTTATTATGGAGTTTCGACACTCCGGTATTCCAGCGCAGCAATCGAAAAACTTTCTTCAGATATAAGAATGATTGAAAGCTCTGCCCAGTCCATCCCCAATGGGCTGGGAATTACTGTTCTGGATAGTATTGTTCTGCACGAAGTCAGTTATTCGTATCCGAATCAATCGGAACTGATGCTGTCTAAGCAATCCATGAAAATTAAAAAGGGTTCAATCATCGGCTTAGTTGGTGCTACGGGCAGCGGGAAATCGACAATAATAGATCTTTTGATGGGTCTTTTGGTTCCACAGGAAGGTACATTGCAGATAGACGGAACCGCTGTATCTGGATACAATCTTGCAGCATGGCAAAAGTCCATCGGGTATGTTCCACAAGAAATATTATTGTCTGATTTCAGTATTGCTGAGAATATTGCACTTGGAAATGAGATAGCAAAAATAGATTTCGACAGAGTAGCGGAAGTTGCCCAGATTGCATGCATTCACGAATTTGTACAGATGAGTCTTCCAGATAAGTATTATACAAAGGTTGGTGAGAGAGGAACGCGATTGTCAGGCGGGCAGAGGCAGCGAATCGGGTTGGCCAGGGCACTATATTGTCGCCCTAAACTTCTTATCTTAGATGAGGCAACCAGTGCTTTGGATGTTGTGACAGAACGGACAGTGATTAAATCCATTCTTAAGTGTGACCCTGACATGACAATTGTGATGATTGCGCATCGATTTTCTACGCTCGAAAACTGCGATACTATATTCGTTGTCGAGAATGGTAGATTAACGAGCAACGGAGATTATTTGGATATGCTGAAAAATAATGCAAGTCATTTTACTGATATAGACAAGAGTAAAAACCGATGAAGGTAGTAATCTTGGCGGGTGGCTTTGGAACTAGAATTTCCGAAGAGACACATCTGAG
>JABMOI010000092.1 GCA_013204185.1 bacterium
GTCGACGTTTTGTGCGAAAGGAGGGACTCGAACCCTCACACCCGTTAAGGTACTAGATCCTAAGTCTAGCGCGTCTGCCAATTCCGCCACTCTCGCAGGCGCCCTGTAATTCAAAACAAACCCACTGGGTTCCGAAAAATAATGCGATCTCTGTTGGATTCTCTCAGAAAATCACTGGTTCTGCTAATCTTCATATCCGCCTGCAGTCCACCAGTCCAAGTCGCGACCGTTTCAGGAAGGCTAGAACCCTTGCCTGATTCGCCAGAAAAGGATCATTCTGAAGAGGACAAGGCCCAGGCAGAAGCTGCCCTGCCGCTTTATCCAATTGTTGAAGTAGGAAGGTTTGACGATGGGAAAATGTGGACGTTCGATCATTTACCCGCCGAATACCTCAGAGAAACCTACGGCATTGCGGCAGACTCCTCTTGGTTTAAGAAGGCGAGACTCGGAGCGCTTCGTTTTTCTACCTACTGTTCGGCCTCCCTGGTTTCGCCTCGGGGTCTAGTAATGACGAACCACCACTGCGCCAGGGAAAGTATCATTGAGGTGCAGAAGAAGGGCGAAACGCTATTGGACGATGGATTTTATGCCGAAGCAGACTCGTTGGAACGCAAAGTCCCCGAATTGTTTGTTGAGCAGTTGGTCCTAATTGAAGATGTGACACCTGAAGTCCACAAAGCAGCAGAAAAAGTGATTGGCGCAGCTCCTCAAGCAGAGGCGCGGCGCAAACGGGCTGAAGCCATTGAAAACAGAACAAATGCCAAGTTGAAATTGGAAGGCAAGGGCCAGCGCGCCGAGGTTGTCGAATTGTATGCTGGAGGGAAGTACTCACTCTACACCTATAATAAATTTGAAGATGTTCGCTTGGTGTTTGCTCCTGAGCTCAAAATTGGATATTTCGGGGGAGATTCCGACAATTTCACCTATCCAAGACACACGCTCGACATGTCGTTCTTCCGCATTTGGCAGCATGATTCTGTCGCAGCGACTCCATCTTATTTTGAGTGGAATGCCGAAGGGATAAACGACGGCGATGCCGTGTTCGTGGTTGGAAACCCTGGATCGACATCCCGCCTCAGCACCGTCTCGCAGTTGGAGTATGAACGAGATATTGAACTGCCTGGCGTGCTCGAAATCCTGGACGATAGGACAAGTCTGTTAGTTGATTACGTTGCGGGCATTCCAGCCGAAGCAGACTCTTTCAATGTCAGAAACAGCCTCATGGAAGCGCGTAACATGCAGAAGGCGCTAGAGGGACAACACGCCGGTTTACTCTACGGAGACATACTTTCCCGAACGTATTCAGCAGAATTGGTCCTTCGGGACTCCATTGCATCGCGCGAAACATGGAATAAGCTATACGGAAGCGTTCACGACGACATCAGTTTACTTCAAATATCAAAAAAGGCCTCCGCCAAAAAAGCTGCTGCGTTTTATCACTTCTTGAATCCATCCGTCTCTTCTCACATCCTGTCAAGAGCGATTTACGGATACGTATACACCTTGCTCAAGCAACGTGGCGCTCCCAAAGAGCAGCTGGACGAGATTCGAAAAGAGGCCCTTGCCATCACAAATTGGCCGAAAGACCTGGAGAAGCAGGTTATTGCTCATCGGTTGGCCGATTTCTCGACGTACCTCGGTCCGGCAGATGCCACGATGAGGCGTCTATTGGGGGATGGCACCATTGAGGAGATGGTTGACTCTTTAGTTGCAAAAACTGTGTTAGCTGACTCGTCCGAGTTCAGAAAGCTACTTGACGACAACTACTTAGCCAGTGACGATCCCACGGTGAATGTCATTAACGCGCTCGCGCCGCTTTACTTTACGCTGGATCAGGAACTAAGGGCGTTTGGAGATCGCGAGAACGCAATGCAAGCCCGGCTTGCAATGGCTCAGCTTGCCATATTCGGTGAAGAGTCACCGCCTGATGCCACGTTTACTCTGAGATTAGCTGATGGTAGGGTGGCCTCGTTTCCTCGGGGAAGAAATATCATTGATGCGTTTATGAGGTTTGAGAGCTTTTATTCGCTAGCCTACCAGAGAGGAGACGAACCATCTTCTGAATGGAGTATACCTCAAAACTGGAAGGATGCTGAATCTACTTTCCCGAAGAATACGCCCATTAACCTCGTGTCTACCAACGACATCACAGGCGGCAATTCAGGTTCACCACTGCTGGATTCGAACCTAAAGATTGTAGGATTGGTCTTTGACGGAAACCTAGAGTCGTTGCCAAATGAGTACGTTTATGATACAACGGATGCTAGATCTGTTTCGGTAGATGCCCGCGGTATTGTGGCTGCGCTCAGGTACGTGTACGGAGCTGACAGAATCTTAACGGAGATCCTTCCTGCTCAAAAGAACTAATCCCAACATGATTAGGGGGCCAAGGCGGAAACGATGCCGGGGGTGACTCCAGTTAAGTCCCGGACTCCTTTGAAATGATGGGCAAGTGCACCTTTGGCTGCAAAAGGAACGGGGTTAAACGTGTGCGTTCGAACGGAAAGATCTTCGATATTTCCGTGATCGCTCGTTAAAATCAAGGTTGTTTGCTCAGGATCAAGCTGTTTTGAGAGCTCAAGTAATAAGTTATCAATGGATTCCAAATAGGATTTGGCCATGTCCGCATCTTGAGCATGGCCCGCTTTATCCGTTAGAAAGTATTCGAATAGCAGCAAGTTGTGCTGCCCGGATAAATACACCATTCGGCGAGCAGCTTCTGCTGCGGATACCGCTATTACAGGGGTTTTGGCGACCTTGCCTAGACCTAGGCCTTGAATATCGGCAGCTACCGCCAGACCCGCATTCAGGTCTTCGATTGTTCTGATCTTGATACCAGCGTCCAAGCAACACCTAGTTGTAACAGACCATCTATCTCGCTTTTTTGCCGCCTCAAAAAAGCGTTCAGGATAGGCATTTAAAAACGCAGGGCCATCCGCACGTTCGCTTCCTCCCACCTGAATAAACATATTCGAAGCAGCCAGAACGGGCCTCGAGGTAGAGTGGGGGAAAGGGCCGTAGTGCTTTCCCGCCAACTTGGAGCAGTTTACTCCCGAAAAGAGCGTCGCTTGTCCGGTTCCACTCTGTGGCAATCCCTCGACACCCAGAGTGGCGTCAATACCACGGAAAACGTGAGATGTAGTGGATATGTCGTGATATGAAGAGTTTACCCAATCTTGACCTCCGCTCAGCCAATTGAAACCAGAAAGTTGTAGATTGTTAAACGGATTAGAAGACGTCGGGTCTCCGATACCTACACCGTCTAAGAAGATGAATAAAATGCTTTTCACGCGGTACGTCGGATTAGAATTGGTGCCATCGATATTATCAGCACAAGGGTATGATCTTTAGTTATGGCTCGAATTTGGACACAATACAATAAGTTAAAGGCGGCTTTCGGCCCGGCAAGTCCGCCAGCTACCTATGGTCTCGTACTGAGCGGTGGTGGAGCCAGAGCGGCATATCAAGCTGGTGTGCTACAATATATTGCAGACCATCTTGATCCTGCTCCGGTCGACATCATTACAGGAGTCTCAGCTGGAAGTATCAATGCTGCTCAGTTAGCCAATGATCCGGGTACGTTCAAAGAGGCTGTTGGACACCTTATTCGGGGATGGAGCGAGCTTGAATCGCACGATGTGTATCACGCTTCCACTAGCTTCAAAGTGGTTATGTCCATGCTTCGGCGTTCTTCCGATCAAGACCAAGAACTACTTCCGCGCGCGGGTCTCGTAGATACATCGCCTTTAAATGCCTATATGAAAAAGGTGCTTAGGACACCTGATGGGGTCATTCACGGCATTGGAGATAACATCCGATCTGGAAAATTGAAGGCTTGTGCGTTTGTGACTACAGACTACTCGACTGCCCAAACCGTTTCGTGGGTTCAGGGAGCAGCAATGGAAGGAGGGGAGCGCCCCAATAGAATTAGCCGAAATACGACGCTCACGGTCGACCACATAATGGCTTCGACGTCACTTCCATTCCTTTTTCCTGCCATTCCAATCAACAATCATTGGTATGGTGATGGTGGAATTCGGCAAGCAGAACCGCTGAGTCCTGCGGTTCACTTGGGAGCAACCAAAATATTGGCCATATCGACCAGGTATAGCCGGACAATGGAGGAAGCAGCTCGTCCGCTAGCAAACGGTTACCCCCCGGCGGCACAGATATTTGGTGTCCTTCTAAGCGCGGTATTCCTAGACCGGCTGGATCAGGATGCCATGACACTTGAGCGAACCAACAAATTTATTGCAGAACTAGCCCCTTGGAAGCGCATGGGGATGAGGCATATTGACTTGCACGTTATGCGGCCTTCACGTGACCTTGGAAAGCTGTCTAGCGAATATGAGCACGATTTGGAGGGGGTTCTCCGATTAATTGCCCGAGGACTGGGCAGCAAGGACACAGAAAGTCCAGATTGGCTTTCCATGATACTTTTTGACTCTGGGTATACCTCAAAGCTCATTGAAATAGGATACCAAGACGCTAAAAACCAACACGAGAAACTGGCTCGGTTTATCCAAACGTAAAACGCCGAAACTGACTACTTCCTTTTGGGCGTGTCAATTTCGGCGTTTCTTGTAGCGGGGACAGGATTCGAAC
>JABMOI010000093.1 GCA_013204185.1 bacterium
CACATGGGCGATTTGGTTTTTAATAGGCGCCACGCCTTCATCGATTTGGCCGCTGGAGCCGAAACGAGAAATTGGATAGCTGTGTTAGAACGGGCCTACGAAATGTTTACCGAGGACACCATTTTCATCTATGGGCACGGTAATCCCACTCATGGCATCTTGGGCACGAGGGAGGATCTGTTGGTCAAGGCAGACTACCTATCTGCCTTGCGGGATGCCGTAAGCAACGGGATTCGAGACGGAAAAACGGCAGATGAAGTAGCCGCAGAAGGAATCGAAGGCTTTGATGCATTCAAAGTGAACGGTTCTCCAGATGGTATTGCTGGTAACCTGAAAACCGTTTATCAGGAAGTAACCGAAGCCGTCGAATAGTTAAAATTAAAAACCTTGCCTTTCGCAATGAAAAAAACGCTCTTTTCCCTGCTGCTCGCCATTGTGCTTTCTGCCTGCACGAGCTCTGATAGCCCACAATCTGCCATTTTGGAATTCCCCGATCGTCCGGATGCGGGGCATGCTGCCAATGGCGATTTCAGCTGGCCTGGTAGCTGGGAGTATCGCTTGGACAATCCGTCTGAGGATTACGTTATCTCTGGCGACACGCTAACCACCAACCCAGACGTGTATTTCACCAATATGACGCCGGGATGGCACGTAACCATGAAATCCCCAGCCGGGATTTTCTGGCATCCTGCAAGCACAACGGCGGGTGATTTTTCGGCCTCCGCTACTATATTCTTGTTCGATCCTGGGCAGCTCAACGAAGGCTATGGGATTTTTGTCGGAGGAGCAGACCTTGATAAAGCCGACCAACAATACATCTACTTCCTCTTGCGTCGGTCCGGCGAGTTTCTGATCAAGCGTCGCATGGGATCTGAAACGATGCCTGTTTTGGACTGGACGACGAACGATGCCATAGCAGCCTGGACGGAATCGTCTGAGATTAATATCGAAAACAAGCTGGGAATTGAAAGGGCAGGCGAAACGGTTTCGTTCTTGGTCAATGACGTGGTAGTTCACTCCATGCCACAGAGCGACCTTCAGCTCGACGGAATTGTTGGGTTTAGACTGAATCATGGCACAAATGTCCACATTTCAGCCTTTGATGTGGTAGAAACTCCAAGCCCCACTATGTAGGGCGTGATCGAGTTACTGCCTTGGAATGAGCAATAACTCTTCCTGGCGAGGATCGATGTAGGTAACACGCGTTCCGTCAAAGAGGGCGTCCTCTTCCAGCATAATCCGCACCGTTTGCCCACCCCACATCGGGATAGGTACAGCTGCATTGAGCTCAATGGAGTGCGCCGTCATTGGATAAAGCGGGTAGTCTCCACGGCCTGGAACGCCACCCTGCTGATCCCACAACCCGATGGTTGGCCCAGCTGCATGCCCGTGAAACCCAATGGGGTGCGTGTAAATAGTGGCCTCGATACCTTCCTTTTTAGCCTGGGCAAGCGCTCCAGCCAAAATATCATTGCCTGAGCGGCCGGATTTGAACTGCCCGGTCAAAATATCTTGCAGTCGGTTTCCGACAGCCAAGGCTGAAACCAAGTCTTCGGGCGCCTCGTGCTCGTCTTGTTTCAGCACATACGCGTGCATTTGGGTATCTGTGTTGAGCCTCAAATACTTGATTCCAAAATCGACGTGCAAGAGGTCTCCTCGCTGGATAACCCCCGCTTCTTCTCGGTTTGAAAAATCGTTGTCCCGTTCGGTGGCCTCGGCGCGTTGAATGTCGACCGAGGGATGGAACCACGTATTTAGCTTCAGCTCCTCAATTCGGTCGCGGTACCACCATTCCACATCGTCTGTCCGGGTCACACCCGGTTGAATAACTACTTCAGACAGCCCTTCAGCAATGATATCGCGCGCAATGTGGACAATCATGGGATAGATCTCCATTTCGCTTTGAGTACGCGTCTCGAGCCAGCCAATGGCCAAGTTTTCGGCCGATACCACTCTGCTTTGATACGTTTCTGGTAGTGCATCCAACATGCTTTGGTGCTCGGCAGATGTAAGGCCATCGGCAAGAGCAAACGTGCTCGACGTGTTCACCCCGATGCGCGAAGGATTCCTTTCTGTAATGATCTCTGCTAGTCTAGCCCATTGGTCTGGCTGCTCATCTGGATCCCAAGCACTCGCAAAACTGTTACCAATATTGTACCGAGCAACGGCCAAACGCTCCACTGCCCCGCTGCCGGAATCAAAAAACACGAGGATGGTCCGGCGCCTTGCGGCAAGCCAGGTCGCCGGAAGCATCGTTTCAATGACTGGGTCTTCGTTGTATTCACGGGCAGCGACCACCCACATATCAATCCCTTCGCGGCGCATCAAATCAGGGACAACCGTCTCGAATCGCTCTTCTAATAACCGATCAATAACTGCGGCTCGTTCCCGCATAGGGAGAATGACAGGGTCGGCGGAAGGCGCAAAAAATGCAGTGAGCGAAATGATAACTGCAATGGCGAAAAAGAAGGTCTGCTTCATGATGTCGAGCTTAATTATGCGTGCTTAATTGGACGAGCCGGTAGCGTTTCCGGTGCCGTTTCCGGTGCCGTTTCCGTTTGGTAAATCGACCTTCAGCGTATCTGGAACGTTGTTTTGCTGCGGGTTGGGGTTCACAAGCCCGCCCACCATGGGGGTATCGAAAGCCGTTACAAAGTGGGCAATGGTTTGAAACCAAAACTCTTGCTGAAATTCGAAAAAGTCTGTATCGAATCCACTTTGGGGTCCTTTATGGCCTTCAATATCCAAGTAGAAGACGCGAGGCCAATCAGGATACTTTTCCTGCGCTTCTCGAAGTAGAGAGAATGCTTCTGCTGCGGCTTCGTCAAACGACTCACCGGCACCCACGATTTGATACAGCGAAACCGTGTTATCAAAATTCATTGCGATGCCGGGAGCATCAGGTTTGTTGTACTGCGGATCGTTCGCCATGCTACTAACGTGTGTCTATGTGGTGGTTTCTTCCGGTTCTTCTTCTGGCTCGTCTTGGACCTCTTCCTCATCGGAAGTCAGCGAGTCCAAATCTACTTCATCTTCTTCGTCTTCTTCGTCTTCTGAGGTAATAACGCGAGCCAATTCCTCGG
>JABMOI010000094.1 GCA_013204185.1 bacterium
ATCTACGTCCTTCTCTAAAAGCCACATCAACGACAAAAAGGACGCCGAAGTTATTCCAAAGATAATTCCCGCCTTTACACTTCCCGACCGACCAAGCATAACGGCTTCAAACGTGTGCAGAAGGACTCCAATAATTCCAATGAGTAAGAGTAGACCGCCCGGAACGAGAAATACAATACTGGCGGTCTGCCCTAGCGTGGTCGAAACAAGACCGCCCAAAACCAGAAGGGTAAAGCCAATCGTAAAACTTCCCAGAGCCAATGTATTCCGTAGCAACGCCCGTTTAACTGTGTAGTCACGAACCAACATCCACGTCAACACCGAACGATATAATTCAATAATGCCGGGCAGTCCTTTAGTAATAAACCGATCTCCAATGGGCTTGAAAATTTTGCGATGCAAAAACATGATTAGGGGCACGCCCACTAGAAAAACGACCAGTGTTTTCCAGTTCGCGATTCCCAATGTGATGGCAAGCACGACAATGACCCCTGCAAACATCCGCTTAGCGAATACAGGCCGAGGGGGGTCTACCTCACCCTCTAGTCGAACAAAAATGCCGGTAAACACAGGGTTGATGATGATGGCAACGAAAAGAGAGCAGAGCAGCGTGATAATGAGCGTAAGCGGCATCCAGCTCATAAACTCACCAATCATACCTGGCCAAAACAACATCGGGAAGAAGACTGCTACGGTTGTGAGCGTAGATGCGATAACAGCTCCAGCAACCTCTGCGGTACCCTTTTTCGCCGCGTCGAACCTGGAGTGCCCTTCTTCTCTAAACCGATAGATATTCTCTACAATCACAATGGCATTGTCCACCAACATCCCCAATGCGATAATCATTGAAAAGAGAATGATGAAATTCAGCGTGTAGCCCAGCGCCTGAAACACGGAGAAAGAGATAAGCATGGAAAGGGGAATCGCAATACCCACCAACGTTGCGTTTCGGGCGCCCAAAAAGAAAAGCAAAACCCCAATCACGAAAATGAGGCCGCTAATAATGTTGTTTTCGAGGTCTTTGATAAGGTCTTGGACGAATACAGATTGGTCCCCGGTGATAATAACCTGTGTTCCAGAAGGGAAGGCGAAGCCGTTCATAACTCCACCAACTTCCTCAACAGCTTCCAGAATATTCTCCCCTGAACGCTTTTTGACGTTCAAACTGATAACAGGGAGCATGGCCGTTTTCTCTTTCGCGAGGTCGTATAGCTCGCCATCGGCCGTTTCATCTTTGAAAATTGCCAAACGGGCATAAGAAGTTCGTTCCTTAAATCCGAAATCGACCGTCGCAACATCTCGAATATAGATGGGCACCCCATCCGGACTCTTAATGACGATGTTCTCCAGTTCTTTCGGGTCTTGGATTTCGCCATTTACTCGGATCAGGTAGTTAGAGGCATCCACGTCGATGGATCCACCTGGAAGGTTCGTGTTTTCGTCCGAAATAGCCGTTACAAGATCCATGAACGTGACATTGTAACCTTGCAGTAAGGACAAATCCACGTTGATTTTAACCTCTCGATCCAGGCCTCCAATCAGGTCTACGGCCAACACGCTAGGAATGGCTTCCAATTCGTCCTGAAGCGTTTCCGCAACATCCTTTAGCCTCGTCAGCGGGTATGGGGCCGAAAGGTTGATGGTGAGAATGGGAAATTCAGACGTGTCAATTTCGTTAACCATAGGCTCTTCCACATCAGATGGGAGCTCGGTTTTTGCGATATCAACTTTGTCTCTGACTTTAGAAAATGCTTCGTCAATAGAAACGTCTGGCTCAAATTCAACCACAATACTGGATACGCCCTCAGTTGAGGTCGATCGTATGGCTTTGATGCCATTGATACTTTGAATCTCAGATTCTAGCTCTTGGGTAATGAGAGACTCAACATCGTCAGGAGAAGCGCCTGGGTATATTGTCGTGACAACAATATTCGGTATTTCAATCGATGGATTCGCTTCTTTAGGGATGGTTACATAGCTGTAAATTCCGCCCAAAGTCAGCACCAATGTCAGAACAAGAATCGTTGTTCTGTAATTGATGGCTGTATCTGTAATTTTCATATCCGGTACTGGATTTATTCGGTCGAAAAGGGGGGTGGGACGAGATCCTGCTTAGGATGCATCCGATGTGATTTCAACTCGGTCAAGGTCAGTAACCATGGTCTGACCTACCGTAATCACCTGCTGGCCTGCTACCAGCCCGCTGGTTACGACCGTTTTTCCTCCAAAAGAAGCGCCTGTGGTAATGCTTACCTGTTTTGCGACGGGTCCAGAGGCTGAGGTGTCTACGATGTACACGCTTTCGCCATTTTCATCTCGAATAATGGCGGTCTGGGGCAGCACGATCTGATCGGTTAGGACCCGCCGAGTGATCAGCACATCAACAATCATTTCTGGCTTCAATTCACGATCGCCATTCGATATGTTCAATTCAATCATGAAGCTGCGGCTTTTGGGGTCGATCACGTTTCCGACCATGGAAATTTTGCTCGCGATTAGATCACCGCCGTACGCTTTGAATGAAACAATAGCCCGTGAGCCTACCCGTACATCTGCAGCATACCGTTCCGGTACGCCTGCCTGGATTTTGAGGCTGCTCGTATCCACAATTCGCGCAATTGGAGAGCCCGGCACAACCTGTTCGCCTTTCTCAGCCATGCGCATTTCAATTGTGCCCGAAAAAGGAGCCCGAACGAACGTGTTTTCCAATTGTTGTTCCGCTCCAGAAACGGCAGCATCTGCTTGAGCCAGTGCTGCTTTGGCTTGATTTACCTGAGCCCTCACGTTTTCAAATTCAATGGCAGAAACAATTGAGTCCCTAAAAAGAGGCTCTTGGCGCTTAAAAAGATCTTCGGCCAAGTTGGCAGAAGAGGCAAAAGATGCACGCGTCGCTTTCGCCTGATCGAGCGCAGCCCGTATGATCCGGTCGTCGAGTCGTGCAATGACGTCTCCCTGAGCAACGGCCTGGCCGACTTCTACTATTTCTGTCACCGTTCCAGCAGTTTGCGCGGAAAGAGATGCATCCTGAGGAGCCGCTAGAACGCCTGTCAGTGGAATGATATCTTCAAAAGTGGAAAGTGAAAGCTCGTATGTATTTACTTTTACGACGCGCTCGTTCGATTGGTCGGCGGCATCCGGCTGTTCTGCTTCTGCTGACGCTCCACCACAAGCCGATATAGCTAACGATAAGGCGAGCAGAAAAAGGAGAGAGGTGCGATTTAACTTATTGTTAGACATCATCTTGCGGTACTGGGGTTCAAAGCAAATACTGCTTTTATCGTGATTTTGGGTGAGGTTTAGTTTGCTGAACTTCCAATTGAAGTTTCATATGCACTTTGGGCGACCAAATAGTCATGGACTGCCTGTAAGTGGCCTAACCTGCTCTGATCTAATTGATTGGACGCTTCTCTAACTTCAAGAGGGGTTGCAACCCCTTCTTTTAGGCGAGCTTCTGCGTACTCAAAGTTTAATTCTGCCCTTTCAACATTCTTTTCTTGACTCAACATGCGGTCCGCTGCCGTTCTGACGTTTCGGATGGCTTGCTCGACCTCCATACGGATGGATAGCTTGAGTAATTCGGTGTTGTTTTCGGCTTTCTGAATGGCAATTTTGCGCTGTTGAACGTGTTGACGCGAGGCAAATCCGTTGAACAGGTTCCATTTCAAACGGAATCCGACATTCGTGCTTCGATCCCAATAGGCGGTGTCAAAATATCCGCGTGAGGACTGCGAAAACGAGAATGGATCGGAGGCCGAGGTCGATACCACATTGCGGCTGTCCGGGACGTTGCCTAGGTAGTTGAAGTTTGCAAAAGCATCGATTGTTGGGAGAAACTCGACTTTGGCCACTCTTAATTGAATGTTTTCCAATTCAATGCCAATATAGGCTTGGGCTAAGTCTGGGCGCTTGTCGAGAGCTACAACCATGGCGTCATCAGCATTTAGACTGATCATGCTTCCGTCGACGCTCCCTGCTAGATCACCTCTGATTTTCAGGCCTGTTCCAGCAGGAATGGCTAGCAATATTTTAAGTCCGTCAATAGCATTTGAGCGGTTTGTGGCTGCTTGCAGTTGCTGAGTTTCTTGGTTCGCAACTTGAACTTCCGCAGACAGGCGTTGAAACTTCGGGGCAACCCCTTGGGCAACTTGTCGGGATACTTCGTCAAGCGTTCTTTTGGACCGTTCCACACTCATTCGCAATACGGACTCTTGTTCGGTCAGCAATAAGATTCCAAACCAAGCTTTCTTTACGTTATTTATGAGCTGCTGCTCTTCACGAGATACAGCCAAATCACTATATGGTTTTAGCCATTTGGAAGCCCCATAGGCTCCAAAAATGGTTCTTCCATCAAACAGTTTTTGTGTGATCGCGATTCCGTTGTTGTAAACATTGGGAACGTTAAACGGGTTGTCTGAACCAGATTGGACAATACCAGCATTCTGATACCCTTGCTGCAGACGCTGAAAATACTCAGCAACTGAGATAGGATTAGAAGAAGGGTCATTATCTGTTCTTGCCTGCTCATTAAATGAGAGCCAGTTCATGAAGCCAAGGGTCTCGAATAAGCCGCCCGCATCTGAACCTGCGAAAGGATTGGCAGACTTAATATTTCTGGTGTAAGACGAATTCACGTCAACCTTCGGATACAGTTCTGACCAACCTTCTTTGATTTGAGACTTTGCATCCTCGCGGTCGAGCCGAACGTTATCGAGAGCAATGTTTTCAACCAAAGCAATTTGAATGGCTTCATCCAATGTGATTGTGATATCGCTTTGAGCGTGTGCCGCCGGGACCAGCACAAAGCCAGCTATCAGAATGGTTAAAACCGAGCGCAATGCTTTGTACATATACGATGTGTTATTCATGGAATTCATCTCAGATGTCCTGGGAGGTAGCAACGGGATTTGAAATACCATCGCAAATAAGTTGAGTTAGGAATTGAGCCATTTCTTGGGATGTCTTTGGAGAGTCCGAATCGGGCCTATTCCAAATATTGCATGCTTTCATCTGGCAGCCATTCACATTCACTAAAATGATATGGGCCAGGAAGGAGGCAGAGACAGAAGCAATTTCACCGCGATCAATGGCAGACTGAATAGGCGCCGAAAGGGCGACAATAGTGCGATCACGTTGCTTTAAGAAAAACAGATGCGGGGCAGGATCGTCTCCGCTGCCCATTCGGTGGGCTTCTCGGATCAGAATCACAAACAGGTCTAACTTAGTCAGAAAAAATGAAAACGTATGTTCGAAAAATTGAAACAGTTGCTCTCTGAATGGGCGGTCCGACAATTCTTGAAATGTCTTGGTTATAAGGTCACATAATTGGTCGTAGAGTGACTCAAAAATGGCCAAAAGAATTTCCTGCTTTCCGCCGGGGAAGTAGTTGTAAAGGGTTCCTTTGCCGAACTCGGCTCTTGTCGCTATTTCTTCAAGCGTAGCTTGGGCATAACCCTTTTCTGCAAACACCTCTTGTGCGCTGAGCAATATTTCACTGCGCTTGTACAGCTTTTCTCGGTCGCGTCTAGAAAGCTGTTGATCGGATACGTGCATTTGATTGGTGCGCTATTCTATTTGAACTGACAAGTCAGAATGTGACTGGCCAGTCAGAATGCGACTAATACGTCATGCCGTGCGTTTGGATGCAACGAAAACTATCAAGAATTGATTAATGAAGCGTCTTTCTAGACATATTCATCTAACTGGTGGGTGTAGAGGTAGTCTACCACGTTTTTGACCCGTTGGGATGCATCTCTATGGCAAACCAAAAGCGCATCTTCGGTATTTACCACTATTAAGTCATTCACACCTATCACGGCTACGAGCTTGTCGCCAGCTTCAATCAGGCATCTGCTCGCATCGTGCACGATCACGTTACCTTGAATGGCGTTTCCTGCATTTCCTTTTTCTGAGAGGTCATAAACGGCTTTCCAATCACCAACGTCGTTCCAGCCAAAGGTACCGGGCACAACGTATACTTTGTCGGCCTGCTCCATGACACCGTAGTCGATAGAGATGGAAGGACAACTTTGAAAAGCGTCCAAAACAGCTTTTTCCTCTTCCTCAGGAGATTGATTCGAAGTTAGGGAAGCGAACGAATCGAATACGTCTGGCAGGTGTTTTTCTATCTCTGCCAAGATGGAATCTGCACGCCAAATGAACATCCCACTGTTCCAAAGAAAGTCTCCAGAGTCCAAAAAGCGTTCAGCAGTCTCTAGATTGGGCTTTTCCGCAAATGTTTTGACAAACAAAGCTTGCAAATTCTCTGAATCGTCTCCGGTTTCAGGGTCGAATTGAACATATCCGTAGCCTGTTGCAGGGTAGGAAGGCTGAATCCCAATCGTGACAAGCGCCCGCTCTTCAGCAGCTTTTTCTATTCCAACTCTGAGGGCTTCGTGGAATTTCCGCACATTAAGAATGACGTGGTCTGCGGGAAGCACAACCATCACCGCATCGGGGTCCTTCTGAAGCAGCTTAATCGCTGCATATGCGATGCATGGAGCTGTATTCCGGCTGATAGGCTCTGCTAGAATATTGGATGGCGGCATCGCGGGAATTTGGTCGCGCGTGCGCTCGACGTATCGAGAGTGGGTCACCACATGACAATTCTCAATTGGGACGACTCCCGTCAATCTCGCAATTGTACTTTGAATGAGTGTTTCTTGTCCCGAAATGACGGACAGAAACTGTTTTGGATTGTCACGTCGACTCATCGGCCAAAAGCGGCTTCCAATGCCGCCGGCCATGATAACTGCATGGATCATTTATTCTCAATTCAAAGCGTATAAACAGTAGAACCGAAACTACAAAACGAAGCCTTTTCTGTTTCATCAACGCGTTGGATCGAGTCATTCTGTTCACAATAAAAAGCTTTAATCGTATCGGTTGTACTTAATAACGGACACCCCATAAATCCCCAATAGCTCTAAAACAAGCAAATTGCGCCTATTCTGGTCGCAGGGCAGTTCGGCTTGTGTTTTGAAAGAGAACATTCTGAAATCAATCACTATTCGTAGCCCATGCGGAGGTTACCCGATGAAACGTTTTTCTACCATTGCTGCTCTAAGTTTTGTACTCCTATTTATGTCAGGTTGCGTTATTGAGGAAAGCGTAGGGCCAGAAGGGCCTCCTGGAAACGCTAATGTGTTTTCGCTAAACTTCGAATTCAGCATGATTGACGCGACAATCAATGGCACAGTTGCCTCTGTTCAGTATGATGTACCCGACATTACACCTCTCGTAGTAGATGAAGGCGCCGTCCTATTATTTTTCAGAGATCAGGGCACCTGGACTGCCATGCCATATACATTTGGCGTTGAGTCCCCTGATTTACCAGCTGTAGACTACACCGTTGGTCTGAATTACGGTTTTGACGACGGGTTTCTCGAGGTGTTTTACGAAACATCTACAGAGGCTGTTAACTTCGCCTCGCTGCCAGATAGAACCATAAAAGCGGTCATCATTGACGGGTTTGTTTTCGGCAAGCGGTCAGTTGACTTAACCGACTGGAATGTTGTCAAGGCGCTCTACAATTTGAAAGACTAATCTTTTTTCAAAACGTCAGTGAAAGTCGGAGTTAGGTCTTTAGGATGAGCCACTTGAGTCGATAAAGTTTAGTAGGAAATAGATTCATTAACTTACTGATCACCGGCTTCATGAGAGATCTCAACTTCGACAAGGATTCGACAACAAGAAGGGCAAATACTGCCTCCATGAGAAAAATCGTAACCGGGTTCTGTAAGACAGCCCTGGACGATTATCGGAAGGCGGGATATCCTTTCGGAAAGACCATGGATGGAATGCTAGTCTGGTTTGAATACGGTCAGTTCACGACAGACAATTGACCAGGCCGGACTTGAACGTGAACACTTAGGATTCTTTTAAAGGGATTCTTCTTTTGTCGAGAGGGCGGGCCATTTTGCCCGCCC
>JABMOI010000095.1 GCA_013204185.1 bacterium
ATTTCAAGGAATAGTTCAATGGGATATTCCCGAAAGGTGCGCCCTAGGCCTACCGGAAACCGAATTCCAACGGTAGAGTCGTCGCCGAGTACGGTTCGAGCTCCTAGGCCATAATAGACCGGGATATTGCTTTCGAAATCGTCCGTTTCAAACAGATAAACGCGGTGATACAAATAGTCTGCATGAAGCTGAATGGCCGTATCGTTGGCAAAAGACCAAGCAAAACCGGCATCAAAGGCTGTTGTACGCGAAACCCACTGCTTTACACTAATTCCAGAAGGTTCGCCAAGCATAACCCCTACTCCCAGTTCCTTTTGAGCCGAGGCCGTGTTTACAAAGAGCAAAAGGGCGAAAATTGATAATAAAATGCGCATAATTGTGCGGTTTTCTGGGTCTCCCCAAAACTAAGTGGTTGTCTTATTCTGCCGAAGCTTGCGTTGGGTTGAGCTCATCCCGTTCTACCCGTCCGTCGACCAATTCGATCACTCGTTTGCCGTAGGATGCCCAGTGTTCTGAATGAGTGACTTGGATAATGGTTACCCCATCTTCCTGGTTCAGTTTGCGAAACCAATCCATCACGATTTCTCCGTGGCTGGTATGAAGGTTACCCGTTGGCTCATCGGCCAAAATGAGCTTCGGCTGCATGATGAGCGCCCTTGCAACCCCCACCAATTGTTGTTGCCCCCCTGAAAGTTGACTCGGAAACAGGTCCTTTTTGGCGACCATGTTGAACCGATCCAGCATTTCTGCAACCATGCTTTTGCGCTCCGACCCTTTAACCTTCTTGTAAAGAAGCGGAGTTTCCAGATTTTCGTAAACCGTTAGGTCGTCAATCAGGTGATATGCCTGAAAAACAAAACCGATGTACTCACGATGCAAGTCAGTCCGTTTGCGTTCTGAGATTTTGTGCACGGGCTGGTCGAAGAAGAAGTATTCCCCTGTTGAAGGCTCATTGAGCATCCCCAGAATGTGCAATAGAGTAGACTTACCTGAACCAGAAGGGCCCATAATGGACACAAATTCACCTTCTTGTACATCCAAACTGATGTTTCTTAGGATGAACGAGCGGTTAAACCCATGCAAGTAGCTCTTGGTAATCTTGTCAAGTCGAATCATAATATCAGTACGAATAGAGTGCTAGTGAAACTGTGTTTTCAGGGTGCTCATTCATATTTAAGAGCATCTACCGGGTTAGCCAGAGAGGCTTTGACGGTTTGATACGCCACGGTTATCAAAGAGACCAACAGGACGCCCAGTCCGACCAAAACGATCGTTCCGATACCGAACTCAATACGATAATTAAACGTGTCGAGCCACTTGTTCATCCCAATCCATGCTAGCGGGCTGGCAAGAAGGAAAGCGATACCAACATACTTTGCAAAATCCTTAGACAACAGGAATACGATTTCAGACTCACTTGCGCCCATCACTTTTCGAACGCCAATTTCCTTGGTTCGTTGCTCGGCCGTAAACGAAGCAAGCCCGAAGAGTCCAAGGCAGGCAATCAAAATCGTCAAAAAGGAAAATCCACCAAATAAGCGCCCTAATGTTATATCAGAGGCATACATCCGATTTACGTCTTCATCCAAAAACGAATACTGGTAGATATAGGCAGGGTAGATGCTTTGCCAGATGGATTCAACTTCGGTGATGGCATCTCTGGTGCTACCAGCCTCGACTCGAATCAAAACATAGAGATAGGTTTGAGGATCAAGTACGGTGAATATGGCCGGTTCGAGGGGCTCGTGCAAAGACTCAGCGTGGAAGTTTTCGATGACACCGATTATTTCTCCACTGGCATTGCCACCGGGAAAAGCCAGCCGCCTTCCAATTGCCACTTCGTTGGTGCCCCATCCGAATTCCTTGACGGCCGCCTCGTTGATCACAAACGCTCCGAGCGAATCGCTCGGATGAGCTTTGTCGTGCACCCTTCCAGCAACCGTATCAATTCCCAACGTGGTGAAAAAGTCAAAATCAGTTGCAAACCCTTGCAGCAAGGAGTTCTCATCTTGTGGAGCATCGTCTGGAGCCACCAGTCGGTTCTGGATAAAGAATCCTGGCGCCGCGGAAGACGCTGTTACGCTCACGACGGACGGAATTTCTGCAACTCGATCTCGAAACATGGGGTAGAGCGTGCGAACACTAGGGTCCGTCAACTGGACTACTAGTACTTGCTCACGATCAAATCCTAAGTCCATGTCCCGAGTGAAACTCAACTGTTGAAATACGACCACGGTGGCAAGAATGAGCGCAATCGATGTTCCAAATTGGAATACCACTAGGCCTTTTCTAAGCAAACCGTTGCCTTTCATCCCCACAATTCCGCCTTTTAGGGCAACCGCCGGCGAAAAAGCAGACAAAAAGAAAGCGGGATAGCTACCAGCAACAAAACCGCACACCAACGCGGCGCCAAGAAAAATACCTGCTCCAGCAACCATTCCACCCGAAATGAGCGAAAGATTTGTCCCAGCAGCGGAATTGAAGGAGGGAAGAATGAGCAAGACAATTCCAACGGCAAGCAGCATGGCCAAGAACGAGAGAATGAACGACTCACCCAAGAACTGACCGATGAGTTGTTGCCGCTCTGCTCCCAGCACTTTGCGAATTCCCACTTCTCTAGACCGGCTTGCCGAACGGGCGGTCGCCAAGTTCATGTAGTTGATGCACGCAATCAGCAAAATGAATAAAGCGATAGCGCTCAAGGACCAAACGGTACCCATGCTGCCGTTGGGCAGTATTTCGTTGTCCAGATGGGATTCCAAATGGATGGATTCGATGGGTTGAAGAAAGGATGTTAGTACAGCCCCAACGGATTCCAGTTGAGGCCCGACGGTCCGCACAATGTACTCGTCTATTTTGCCTTCGACCTCCGCGGTTTTGGCCCCGGGGCTCAACAAAGCATAGGTGTACATCGCAAAATTTAGATTTTGCTGCAGAAACTGAGGTCCATAAATCGGGGTGTCCAGCGTTGTCAGAGAGGCTAAGAAATCAGCCTTGAAATGAGATTGCGCAGGGAGGTCCCGGATAATGCCGGTAACGGAAAAGTCAAAGGCGTTATCGAGCCTGAGTTGCTTGCCAATCGGGTCTTGGCCGGGAAAATATTTTGCAGCCATCGACTCGGTTATCACGACCGAAAAAGGCGCTGCCAGAGCAGATTCGCGTGCTCCACGTACCAAGTCGAAGCTGAAAACGTCAAAAGCAGTGGAGTCAACGAATACGAACCCTTTTTCAAAAAACTTGAGATTGTCTTTGGCGACCAACCACATTTGGTTGGGAGGTCGCATCCGAACCACCGACTCTAGCTCTGGAATCTCATCTTGCAGCTCTGGCCCCCAGGATGGAGCAGTCATAGCTGTTCTCATCTCTCCGTTTCTTGTCGTGCCTTCTACTGCAATCCGGTATAATCGATCGCTATTTTCATGATGGGAGTCGTAGGAAAGTTCATCCGTGATAAAGAGTGTAATCACGAAAAAAGCAGCCATTCCCACGGCCAGGCCAACGATGTTAATGAACGCGTATCCGGGCTGACGCTGAATAAGCCGGAGCGCGATGGAGAGATAGTTTTTGAACATTAAATAGGTGCGCCAGTAGATGAACGACAAACTCGTTATGCCTATAACGGGGGACTACGGAAACATGTTACGTCCACTCCTTTACTAAAAGCCTTAGCTGATTTCTCCGCTCAACTATTTCCCTTTTATGATTCGATTTCCAATTGCCCTGGTTTCTATTGTTTTTATTTGTTGTGTTGTTGTGTTCGGGTCTGGGTGTGGATCTTCGGCGCCCCTAGTGGTTGAGCCTGAAGAACCAGTCGTTGAAGCAGAGGTCGCTGGATTGCCCTTCGTCGTATTTAATACCGTAGATGGTAGTCTTGTCGCACATGATCTAAAGACCCGCGCTGAGTACACATTAGGAGCTCCTGGCGAGGCCGTTTTTTCATCGGTGTCGCCCAATGGAAATAGCGTCGTGCTTGGCGTCAGGGGTCAGGGCTTGTCAGAGCTACATCTGTACAACCAGTCTCAACAAAAAGCCATCGTGCTTTATTCGGGAGCTGCGAGCACGGTCTTTTCTGGTCAATGGGATGCCAGTTCGTCCACATTTTACTTTGGTCAGTATGTGCCGGAAGGCAAACGAATGGGGGCGGGTGCTATTTACGCTGCCAACGTGCAAACAGGCGCAGTGGAACGCGTTCCTTGTTCGGCATCCCGCATGGTGCTTGCAGTGCTTTCCGATGCGTCGCTGTTGGTGCGGAATTCTGATTCAATCTTTGAAGTGGCCACGTCAGACTGTGCGACGCTGCACACGATCGATGCGCGCAAGTGGTATCACGTAACGGTAGCCCCCACAAACAACAGGATTGCCTACGTCCTACGGGATCTGGTCTACAACCGAGACACCCGTGCCTACGAACCCGATTCTACGTTGTACCTGGCCTCGCTCAAAGGCACGGATGAGGTCAAGGTAATTGGCGATAAGTACGAGCCCCGAAATGTAACCTGGTCTCCAGATGGGTTGGAACTTGCCTATGATGTGAACGCGCAGGACGGGTCCGGGCGCAGAGCGGTTTCTGTTTATTCGGTTGAGACGGCGAAGTCTTCCTTCCTGGAGCCGCCGGATGCAACGCCAAACTCAAACAGCCACCCAGCCTTTTCGCGGGACGGATCCATTGTCTCCTTTCTATCCACTTCGCCAGACGGACAGGCGGATACCATGTGGAAAGCAGCCGGCGAGCCATTCTCGCGCACCGTACCGGGCGACGCTCAGGCCAAAGCGGCGTTTGAACTGAAGTGGATAGGCGCTAAGCAAGCCTTTGTGCGCTCCCCGTCGGGTGAGGCGTCCATTTTTGACCTCTCAGCTGGAGATGGCGTCGTGCAATGGACGCACCCCTCAGCACTATATGCAGCGAATATCCGCTAATTAAGCAAGGGCTTTTTCTAATAGAGCTTTGACGGTTCCAGGATTAGCCTGCCCGCCCGTTTTGGCCATAACCTGGCCCATAAAGAACCCGATTAAGCCTACTTTTCCTGCTTTGTAGGCCTCGACGCGGTCCGGATGAGCCGCAAGTACATCTGAGACGTGCGCTGCCAACAAGCTTTCATCTGATATCTGCTTCAAGCCGCGTTTTTCAACAATAGCTCCTGCAGATTCGCCTGTTTTCATCATTTCCGACAAGACTTCTTTGGCTAGTCTGCTCGAAAGTGTTTCGTCGGAGTGGAGTCCAACCAATTCAGCAAATTGGCTTGCGCTAAATGGAATGGACTCAATTCCATCTTCGGAAAGCAAAGGACGTAGTTCATTAATAAGCCAATTGGCAATGGCCGCTGGGGATTCCCCAGTTGCTGTGGCATCCCTGAAGAAGGACTCGACCTTAGGCCGTACCGCCAATATGGCGGCATCGTCCACGCCGATACCAAAGGAGGTGTCTAGCGCATGCGTACGCGCTAGCGCATCGGCATCCAGCCCTTCCAACGGATCTCGATCCGGCTGCGGCTCTATCTGCTTGGGAGACTCCGACTTAGCTGGCGTGGAAGCCGACTGTTTGGCTTTTTCCGACTGCTTAGTTTTTTCCCATGTGTCCCGAAGGGTGATGGTCCGATTCCAAACTCGATTGCCTTTTTCAAGCTCTTTTTCATCCAAAAAGAAGAGGCCTTGGCGCTCAAACTGATACCGGTCGAGCGCATCTGCACTGGCAGCCGCCGGTTCGATCCGGCCGGTTACGATGGTTTTGGAATCAGGATTGATGTGCGACAAAAAGGTCTCGCCTTCGGCCACATCGTCCGGATTGGGAACGCTGAACAACCGGTCGTACAACCTGACTTCAACAGGAACAGATTCCGTCGCTGAAACCCAGTGGATCGTTCCTTTTACGCGGCGTTCCGATGAAGCGCCAGAACGGGTTTCAGGATCAAAGGAGCAATGCAATTCAATCACGTTCCCCGAGGCATCTTTGACCACGTTGTCGCACCGGATAATGTATCCGTAACGAAGACGGACTTCGCCGCCAGGGCTTAAGCGATGGAATTTTTTGGAAGGCACCTCCATGAAGTCGGACTGCTCGATCAATATTTCCCGGGTAAACGGGACCATTCGAGTTCCTTCTTTTGGGATGTCGTGCGGCCAGTATGATGCTTCTAGTTCTTCCAGATGTCCTTCGGGAACGTTCGTTAAAATAACTTTCAAGGGCTCCAAAACGCACATAACGCGTGGCGCACGTGCATTAAGATCATCGCGAACGGCAAACTCGAGCTGAGCCATATCCACGCGATTATCCGCTTTAGCCACTCCAATCATGTCACAAAAGCGACGAAGAGCTTCTGGGGTGTAGCCCCGACGCCTCATTCCTGAAATGGTGGGCATGCGCGGATCGTCCCAGCCGTCCACGAATTTCTCTTTTACAAGCTGTAGCAGTTTTCGCTTGCTCGTGACCGTGTAGTCAAGATTCAGCCGCGCCGATTCGTACTGATGAGGTCTGGGAGCCGGGAAAAGTGCATCAACCAACCAATCGTACAGCGGTCGATGTACGTCAAATTCTAGTGTACACAATGAGTGAGTTATGCCCTCAATGGCATCCGAAAGCGGATGCGCGAAGTCATAAAGAGGGTAAATTGGCCAGTCGTTTCCGCGGCGATAGTGCGCAGCATGCTTGATCCGGTACAAAACAGGGTCTCGCATAAGCATGTTTGGAGACGCCATATCGATTTTGGCGCGCAGGACGTGCGCGCCATCAGGAAAATCGCCTGATCGCATGGTGGCGAACATCTCCAGGTTTTCTTCGGGGCTGCGATCTCGGAATGGACTCGCCACACCGGCTTCCGTAACCGTTCCACGGTTGGTCCGAATCTCTTCACCAGTTTGGCTATCTACGTACGCTTTACCATCCTTAATGAGCTGAACAGCCAGGTCGTAGAGCTGCTCGAAATAGTCTGAGGCGTAGTATTCGTGCTCGCCCCATTCAAAGCCCAGCCACCGGATGTCTCGGCGCATGGCCCGGACATATTCCATGTCCTCCGTTTCCGGATTGGTATCGTCAAATCGCAGATGGCAACGCCCTTGATATTCGTTTGCCAAACTGAAGTTGAGGCAAATCGCTTTTGCGTGGCCAATGTGAGGATATCCGTTTGGTTCGGGCGGAAAGCGCGTAACGATGTCCCCCGTAACTCTTCTGCTAGATCGATCTGAATCGATAATTTGCTGAATGAAGTGACGGCTTTCGCGTTTGCTTGAAGAAGCGGAATCGGAAGAACTCACGGCCTGATTCGGGTTGGTGTTGCAGGAACGTTAATTACACGCCCTCGAAACAAATAAAATCCCGTGCCGTGTATGGTTCATCATTTGTTATTGATGACAATTTAGATGAAGATCCACGCTAGAACCGAACGAATTCTCCTTAGGGATTGGGATGCATCCGACCTTGACGATTATGCAAAGATCATTGCAGATCCAGATGTGATGGCCCACATTGGGGATGGGAAACCAAGGCCTCGAAGTAACGCTGAGTCATTCATTGCCACGGCCCTCGGCCACCAGGCCACACGTGGCTGGACTCCCTTCGCTGTCGAACATGTGCAGACGGGCAGTCTAATGGGGTTTTGCGGGATGGACGATAAGATAGGCCGGCTCGACTTTGGATGGAGATATTCGAAGGAATTCTGGGGCGCAGGATACGGGTACGAAGCGGCGGCAGCAGCTCTTTGGGTTTCTCAGAACACGTTTTCTCTCACCCATATAACGTCCCAGTCCTATCCTGAAAATGCCGGCTCCATCCGAATAATGGAAAAAATGGGAATGGTACAAATAGGCGAGGGAGCGGAATTTGGCCGCCCCCTCGTGGTATATGGTTTCAAAAATGAGTGGCCTGATGGCCTGCTGGCATGAACTCAGGCGGCCGGGCGGCTAGCGCCATTTAGCGGGCTCTCAGAATTTTAATATCGCCGTTGGTCGTGCGGATTTTGATCACGTTGCGACCCCCGTTAACTGATCCGGTGCCCTTGATTGTCCGGCTTCCTTTCCAGCGTCCCGATCCAGAAGAACTTGTAGATACATTTACATCGAAGTCAGAAATGATGGTGTAGTCTGAATCATCTTCATTTTTTGACAAGTTGATTTCGACATCGAACTCCATGGATAAGCCTGCCGGAACGGTTAGTACCACCGTGCCGCCCATGGACTCAAGCTGAACGTGACGGTCTCCGTCCGTTCCCCCTACCATGGTCACTTCCATATCGCCGCCCATCGTATTTGCTTCGATCCAGCCGTCAATAGCATGCACTACAACGTCTCCGCCCATGGTCGTTGCTTTGACATATTTGCCCGCTTTTCTGACCTCAATGTCGCCGCCCATGGTATGTAGATCAGCGCCAAAAAGGGCTTCATCTACCGTTACATTGCCGCCCATGGTGCTAATTTTGACTTCGTCTTTGGAGTTAGCACTTCCCGATTTGACGTTGTCGTAGGTAACATCGCCACCCATGGTGGTGCCCTGCACCGTACCAACGACATCCGTAATATCAACGTTGCCTCCCATGGTATGAAGCGATCCATCTATCTGCGAATTAGTCAAAGAAATGTCGCCGCCCATCGTGGTAAACTCGATGTGACCGGATAGCCCAGCAAGTGAGATGTCGCCGCCCATACTTGACCCTTCTATCTTTCCATCCACGTCCTCGATTTCAACATCTCCACCCGTAGTAGAAAGCTCAAGATCGAATTTCCGAGGCACTCTGATAATCATATTGACATCGGCACGAGCTCGCCGACGATCAAACTCGGTCGAGATTTCGACTCCACGCGAATTCTCGTTGATATCGACCGTGACATCATCTTTGTCGCGTCCTTCAATCGTGACGGTGATATCCACTTGATTTCTGTCCCATCCTTTGATGGTGATATCTCCTCCCGTTTCCAGATCCAGCTCAAGTCTGGATCCTGATTTCACGTCGAACGTGCGGTGGATTTCTTGCGCCCAACTTGGCACTGTAATGAGGACGCCAAGAATGACGAGTGCAATAATGCGTGTAGTTAATCGAATCATAGTCGTGGCGAGAACGCCCATCTAAGTTTTTAAAGTCTTTGTACGCCTTTGACAAACCATTGTAGAGAAAGGTTGGCAACGGGGCGTTTTATTCTCTCGTGATCACTTTCGGGATTAAAAACCGAACTAATCTTGGCGAAATGCGAGCAAGCAAGGGTCCAAAACGTTCAGGCCCTCCAATAAACATGACCGCCTTGCCCTTTTCTAAACCACGTACTGCTTTCTGCGCGAACACATCTGATCCCATCGCAGTTGCGTGTTGCGAGTCCATGCTGCCAAAGGTATCGCCTGTTCCAGTTTTGGACGAGATGCTGATATTCGTCTGAATGTAGCCTGGGCAAATCATCGAAATAGATACGTTTGTCTTGCTGAGTTCAGCTCGAAGCCCTTCAAAATATCCTTGCAGTGCGTGTTTTGAAGCCGCGTAGGTGGCCCGTCGGGGTGTAGATATAAATCCCATGACACTACTTACCACCACAAACTGGCCAGCGTTTCGCTGAAGAAAATGAGGTAATACGGTTTTCGCCAACTCGGTGGTAGAAAAGTAGTTTACCTCCATGATGTGGCGTTCCACCTCCTTGGTAGACTCCACTACGGAACCTCTTTGCCCAATTCCAGCATTGAGGACCACAGAATCTAGTGAGCCAAATCGATTCAAAATCGATTCTAGAGCAGATTCGTGGCTTTTCGTATGCGTTACGTCGAAGGGCAGGCACATATGGTCGTTCGGCCTCTCACAACGCATTCGAACCCTATCTAATTCGGCTTCACGTCGGGCCGTCAATACAATATTGGCACCTTTTGATGCCATTTCAGCGCACAACGCTGCACCAATGCCGCTAGAGGCTCCGGTAATCCAAACAGTTTTACCCTTGTAATCCATGATCGTGGGCCTTTGCAGTTGCTCTACGTGGTAAACAGAGACCGCCCTTCGCGAAAGACACGTCAGGCAGACGAAAGGCCAATATACAAAAGGGGTTCATGGCTGCTTACGCAGCCATGAACCCCTCGAACCACTCAATAACCAAAAAACTTAACTTACAGCAGGTGCAGATCGTTTAAACATCACAGGAACCAGGTCGCCATCTGGAACACCTATTTGAACCAGCTCCCAACCAGCATCATATCCGTTTATCAAATCCCGGAGCCGCTGGATCTTTTGCGAAGTGTCTGGCCCTCCATCAGTCCAATCGAATGACTCAACGCGATAGTTCATAAGGCGCTTTTTGCCGTTAACGGTCACTTCAACATCAACCGTTTGATTATCTCTTAGAGAGGGGACTTGAATACAGATTGACTTCATGGTGTAGCTAGGATTTCAAAGGGTAAAACATCAGTGTTGCGACGCGCTTCCCGATTGATGTCCTAGGCGTGTGCCATGCTGCCTTGCGTTTCGGTTTCAGTAACGACGTGACCGTCGAACAAGTGAATGACGCGCTGGCTGTATTCTGCATCAGAAGGAGAGTGCGTAACCATGGCTATGGTCGTGCCTGCCTGATTCAACTGGGTCAACAGGTTCATAACCTCTTCGCCATGCGTAGAATCTAGGTTACCCGTTGGCTCATCCGCAAGGATTAATTTAGGCCCTGCTACAACTGCGCGTGCAATAGCTACACGCTGTTGCTGACCACCAGACAACTGCTGTGGAAAGTGCGTTTGGCGGTGCAAAATCTGAACTGAATCCAGTGCAGCATTAACACGCTGTTTGCGTTCTTCGCTCGGCATACCGAGGTAAAGGAGAGGCAGTTCAACATTTTCATACACGTTCAATTCGTCAATTAAATTGAAGCTCTGGAAAACGAATCCAATATTACCTTTTCGGAGCTGAGCACGCTGGCGTTCGCTCAGTTTGGAAACTTCCGTGTCCAAAAACCAATATTCGCCGTCTGTGGGATTGTCTAATAAGCCCATGATATTCAACAGGGTCGACTTTCCGCATCCGGAAGGGCCCATAATCGAGACGAACTCACCTTCTTTGATCTCAATGTTTACACTATTGAGAGCAGTGGTTTCGACTTCTTCAGTCATGTATGCTTTTCTGAGATTTTTTGCTTTTATCATTTCCGTTTCCTTAAGGTCATTCTTGGCTAAGTGGTTCAGGACTGCCCAGTTGGGCTAGATATATCTGGGTCTATGTATATCGTATAGACACCGGTTTGGGTTACAAGGTTGGCAAGATTATTTAAAAACAAGCCGATCGGCATCGCCGAAGGTATCATAAGAAGAGGTAACAACCCGTTCTCCAGCACTTAGGCCTTCGATTACTTCGTATACCTCTAAATTTTTTCGTCCCAGTTTAATGGTCCGTTTGGACGCAAAATCGCCCGATGGATCTACAACGTAGATCCAATTACCGCCAGTAGCTTGAAAGAAGCCACCAAGTGGTACAACGGTCGCATCAACGGGGTCACTCATTTCCAATCTGAATCGGACGGTCTGGCCGCGTCGAATACTCGATGGAGACTCCCCGACAAAATCCAGATCAATTTCAAAGCGACTATTACTTACTTCAGGATACACGCGCTTGACGACCATTTCGTATTCAGTTCCGGCAATACTTGTGGTTACAGCACGTTGGCCGCGGCGAACACGACTAATATGAAACTCATCGATTCCGGCCCGGACCTTCACTCCATCGAGCACGTCAATCTGTCCGAATCGAAATCCTGAGGTTTTTAATTCTCCAAGTTCGGCATTCAGCTGAGAGAGTTGTCCCGCGACAGGAGCCCGAAGGGTCAGGTTGGCTAGGCGCTCATTGATAATTTCAAAGTTGGCTTCCATCCGCTCAACAGCATCTTCCATTTGATCAATTTGAGTGCGTTGACGCATACTATCCGCTTGGTAGGAACGAAGGGTCAGATTGCGACGGTTTAAGGTGTATTCATACTCGTCTTTCGTGCTTTCATATTCGGCTATGGAAACCATTTTTTGATCAAACAGGGGTTGCAAACGATCCAGATCTCGTTTCAGCCTACGGATGTTGTAATCCATGTCCGTGATTTGCTGACGCATGCTCAGATTCTGCTGATCCACTCTAAACCGGCTGTCCTCCAAGCGGTTGTGCTGTTCAATACGCTGGGTTTCGGTCTGGAGGAGGCTCAGTTGTAGTGTATTGTTAGAAAGGCGAAGTAAGGGCTGACCTTTTTCAACAACTTCCCCTTCAAGCACAAAAATCTCTTCGATTCTACCACCTTCAACGGCGTCCAAAAACACGGTGGTTCTAGGTTCAACGGCCCCTGTGGCAGGAATATTCTCTTGGAAAGGCGAGAAAGCGACCTCTGAAATGGTCACGCGTTCCAGTTCAACATTTAATTTGCGGCCGCCAGATGTCGAATTGATTCCCCAAAAAATGAGGGCAATAAAGGCGAGACCTCCAACAATCATCAAAATGCGCTGTGTGGTCCAGGTCTTTTTCTCAATTTTTCGATCCATTCCCTGACCGCCACCCATTCCTTTGGGTGCGGGAGACGCTGATGCTGCTCCTCTTGGAGACATGAGCGTGTCAATCGAACTTCTTTTTTCTGGTTTATTCGAATCAGACATATTGAGTAACTGAAAATGCTAGTGAACCCTTTAAAACTCGCTACTTCACGTAAGAACCGCTTCCAAGGTTGCACACCCACGGAATAAAGAATTCAATTGCAGGACCACATTGATCAAGTTTAATCGGATAAAGCGACTTTAAGCGCTTATTTTGGCTAAATACCTTTCATGAGCCAATGACTAACAATGAGTAGAATAGTCCGCACCGGCGACACGCCAGCAAAAACGAGGAATGCCCACAGGCGTTCGTGTGCTGAAGTGATCCGCTTGTTGGCACAAAAACCATCCTTTGATGATGAGGCCAAAGACATGGCTGCATTTTTGGTCTTTAGTCTTCGCGGTATAGGAGATACCATCGAGAGCAGCGCCGGTGTGTGGGACGAGAGGAATTATTGGAAAAAGGCAGAGGCTCTTCGACACAAATGGCGATGGACCACGAAAAAATCAGATGAGCTGGGGAAATTGGTAGTGGAAGGGAAGTGGCAAATGCTTGCCCCTCACATAATTGAATTGATTCCTCACTTTTCAGATGTTACTATAACTGCGATAACCAGAACCCCGGATTGGTGGGTTGGCGCTCGGCGCGCGCTCATTAAAGAATTCGAAGGGAAAGCTACTTCCTAATAATGACGTTGCTCAATGATCAAGGATAAGACCACATTGAAGGCTGGCACGCTGCTAATTTCGCCTCCCGTGCAGGTGGACTTCATTTTTAGGCGCGCCGTTATTTTGCTCTGCGAGCACTCGGAAACTGGAAGCTTTGGCCTCATTCTGAATCGAAGTTTGGCGCTGGTCATGGAACAGCTATTCGAGGATCTCTCTGGATTTGCTGAAGAAGTTGGATGTGGCGGTCCCGTACAGCCAGAAACACTTCACTTTATTCATCGGAGTCCAGAAACCATTCCTGATGGCATCGAAATCCTTCCTGGTGTTTTTTGGGGAGGGGATTTTGAAAAGGTGAAAGCGGGAGTCACCGAGGGCGCCATCGACCCAAACGACATTCGTTTCTTTTTAGGCTACACGGGCTGGTCTGCTGGTCAGTTGGCAGAAGAGGTCGAACGCGGCGGTTGGATCCTCGCCAACTCAGACGAGGACACGGTGTTTGATACCGCAGAGGGCGCCCTTTGGAGACAAAGTCTTAAACAGCTTGGAGGCTCTTACTTGATTCTGGCTAACTATCCAGAACATCCTAGCCTGAATTAGTCTCTTCCGCTTCGCTCTGAAGGCGCCACTACTCGGCCGCCCCCTTTACGACGCCCTTCGATTAGTCTTTGCTGGTAATTAGGCGCATGAACTCGGCGCGCGTGTGGGCATTGTCCATGAACGGCCCAGACATAGAGCTCGTTGTCGTAATTGAATTCTGTTTTTGAACACCCCGCATTACCATGCAAAGGTGAGTTGCTTCAATCACAACTGCCACGCCTTGCGGCTTTAGTGCCTCTTCAATGGCATCTTTAATCTGGATGGTGAGCCGCTCCTGCACTTGCAGCCGACGTGCGAACACATCTACGACTCGAGGGATTTTAGAAAGTCCCACAATGTGACCGTTGGGGATGTAGGCAACATGAGCTTTCCCGAAAAACGGCACCATATGGTGCTCACACATGCTGTACACTTCAATATCCTTGACCAAGATCATTTCGTCGTAGGTCTCTGCAAAAACCGCACTTCGCAGGATTTCAGCTGCATCTTGTTGGTATCCCTGTGTCAAAAACAACATGGATTTGGCAACACGCTCCGGAGTTTTAAGAAGACCTTCGCGCGATGGATTCTCTCCAATCGTTGCCAGCGTTGACGAAACGGAGCGGCTCAAGTCGGCAATGGCTTGCGGATCGTAGGACGCTTCCAGCTTAAATAATTTTTTGTCGTGCATTATTCATTCCAGGTTTTGGGATCTATTCGTTGCCCCGATACTCAACAACGTTACGCGCCGTCTCAAATAATTTGATTGAAACGAGCTTTCCTTCATGGATGTGCGGAGCAATTTGATTCCAAAAGGCAATCACCAAGTTTTCCGATGAGGGTATGATTCCTTGCAAGAAATCGACGTCCAAATTGAGGTTTTTGTGATCGCACTTTTCAAGGATGTAGGTATCGATTATGCGATGTAGCGCCCCCAAATCCACCACATATCCCGTTTCAGGGTTCGGTTTGCCCTCGACGGTCACTTCAATTTGGTAGTTGTGGCCGTGCCAGTTGGGAGAATTACACTTTCCAAACGTTAAAACATTCCACTCGTCCGACTTAGCTGGATTGTGGAGTCTGTGGGCGGCATTAAAATGCGCTCTTCTAGTTACGTAAACCGTCGGCATGGTAGCTCTGCGTTCAAAGGAAAAGGAAGACTACAACAGAATCTAACCTCGGATCGTTCCAACCTGATTCTGGAGAGTTTGCCCCAGCTAGGCACTATATTCTACGTGTCTGTTCGACGCAGCAGCATTAGGACGCAGCAGCAGTAGCATCAGGATTCTAAAGGAGGAGAGGATTATAAAATGGCCAAAACGTTATTCGAGCGCATCGCCGACAAAGAGATACCGGCCGTGCTACTTCATGAGGATGAACAGTGCATCGCTTTCGCAGATATTGATCCTCAAGCCCCTGTTCACTTTTTAGTCGTTCCGCGTAAACCAATTCCTTCACTAGATCACTTGGAGGCGGGGGATGAAGAGCTCGTCGGACACCTGTTCACGGTCGCCAAGCAGGTTGCAAAGGCCCAAGGTCTCAGAAAGGGATACCGCGCCGTATTCAATTGCGGAGAAGACGCTTTCCAAACCGTTCCTCACCTTCACCTGCATATTTTGGGTGGACGGAAAATGGGTTGGCCTCCAGGTTGATGCGCCAGATGGATATAACAGGGCGCGTCGCACTTCAGAAAGCATGACAGGGATTCCATCAAAGCGATTTTTCGGCTTCATTGTGGCCGTTATCTGGACTGTGATGGCAGGATTTGGAACTAGTCTATATGCACAAACAACGCTTGAAGCAGGATTTCAGCGGGATGTGAACCGGTATTTGTGGACCTCTAAAGCCGGCATAAATTTGGGAATTGGGCCATGGAATTTGCAGGCCACCAATTCGTTTCGATCCGACGCGTTTATCCTTTTTAATGACCAGTTATCATTTCGGAACGAAGACAGACTCCAATTTAGAGCCCGCAAACGGTTGCCCGGAAACACCATGGACTTGGTGCTGCAGGGAAAGGGGGATTGGTTTAGCCTGAGCCGAGTATTTCGGCAAGAGACCTGGATCGGGCTTCGATTGGGGAATAATAAACCATACTGGATTGAGCCAGTGATCGGAGTTGCTCTGGACTCGCGACCTGGTTTTGGGCGTACATCCTCGGCAATTCCTGTCAGAACAGACATCGGTCCTGGAGTGGGTCTTCAATTTGGTTTTCCAATGGCTGACGTATCGGGTTATCTGATTGAAGCAAGTGGGCAGGGGCAGATTGAAAAAACATCTCCGCGCGTTGGAAAGTTATTTAGAACGGAGGCCACGGCAAGGCGGGCCTTTGACAACACGTCTATTCGCACCCGCGTTAAGGCTGCCAGCGTCCGTCGGGACTCATACCAGGCCGCCTCTTTTCTGAATCGAGACGATGCCATAAGCCGGCCTTCAGAGACCGTAGAGTCTACCCGAAGCGATACCGTGAACGTGTTTTTGGAAGTGGAATCACGCATTGCGAGTCCATTGTGGATTACTGGGGGTCTTGACGTTTCAGCGAACTCGCGCTCGGTTCGAACGCTGCGCGCCCCGTCCGACGCCTTGTTTTTCGATTCTAACTTTAATCGGCGCACCGTCGAGGCGTCCCTTGCCGCGCGGTACGAAAAAGGGGATACGCGCATCCGTGTGGCCGCTGTAGCGGGAGCGGAAGTGGAGAGGCGGAGGCTAGATAATGCCGACGATTTGCCGGCGGCACAGGCTGCGCAAAAGCTGAGCTTACTTCGCCAAGCAGACAACGAGCGTGGCTACCTTTCCGTTCAGCAATCGGTCTTGGCCTCAGTCAGGCCATGGTGGCAAATCCAGTACGACGGCTCAGCCAACATGTTGAGGCACGACACACCTCAGGTAAACCCCGACGATCGAGACGAGCTCTTGTTCAATGCTCAGATCGGCTCCCGATTTCGGGTGAATGAAGACCTATTTGTTACCGTGCAGGTCCTAGGGTCCTGGTTTCATACCGTGTATATCAAAGCAGATCGTTCTGCCGAGAACAATGTGCAGCGGTCATTGCGTTACCGCCCTGCCGTAGAATGGAAGCCGGGCAGAAATACCACGGTGCGGGTGGGCAGCGAAGTGCGTGCCACCTACACCGTCGACGATTTTATTTTGCCTGGTAGGCGTCCTACCGATCAGGCCGCGCGCGAAATGCGCCACGAGTTAGACGTCGAACACGCAACCAAAGACGGGATTCGGTTTCTCCTGAATTCCAGTTATTCCGATTTGCGTTTGGGCCGGTTTTTGGATGATGTGTTTGCTGAAATACCGTTTGACACACTTAAGACGTATAGTGGTTGGGGGCGAATTCAAACGAGTGGAAAGGTGCAAGCAGAGCTGGGCGTTCGCTTTTTCATCCGGACTGATTTCGACCGCTCCGCTAGCGTTCGATACACCCATCCGGAAACGGGAGCCGAGTCTAGTATCTCTCGCTTAGGCCGGACACGAATCGACCAAGTGGGTCCAACAATGGCCATTTCTTGGTTCATGAAACACGACGCACAATTGAGAATAGACGGCTGGGCCATGGTTCAGCGCGTTTCTCATACCTTGTACGGCGAACTGCCTGAAGGTCTAGAATCCGCGATTCGAAAGGCAGCAGCGCGGGGAAGGCGAACCGTTATCCCCAATGTTACTGTTTCCCTGAAATGGATCAAGTAACAGGGCGATGGACTATGTAACAATTCCGTGGGTTCATAGCTTGACGATATGAAGACAATTGGGATCACAGGTGGAATTGGTAGCGGAAAATCTACCTTCTGCTCCATGCTCGAAGAGTGCGGGGCCCAGCATTTTAATGCAGATCTAGTTGCGAGCCGCATCATGGAATCGGATAGCGAGGTTCGCGGGCTGCTCGTTCAACTTTTGGGTGAAAAGGCCTATTTGGATGATGGAAAGCTGAATAGAGGGTTCATTTCAAGCCGTGCTTTCTCTGACCCCAAAGTGCTGGAGCAAATCGGGACAATAGTTCATCCCGCAGTTCATGTAGCGTTCGAGGAATCGCAGGAAAATGCACGCCGAAACAAGTGTATTGCACTGATTCGAGAAGCTGCAATTCCACCAGATGAGAATACCAGGAGCCAGCTAGATTTGGTTGTTAGTGTTATGGCAGACAAGGAGTTACGCGTACAAAGAGTCATGGGTCGAAGCGCCCTGTCGAGAGAGGAAGTAGAAGCCCGTATGAGCGCTCAAGCCACAGATGCTGAATTTATAGCAAGCGCGGATCAGGTTGTTTGGAATAATGGATCGGTCCAAGCTCTCGGCGAACAAGCGCATACACTTTGGAATGAATGGGTCCGGCCATGAAACGAACAAAGGATTTAATTCCTGTAGGACCGCTCTTTCCAAGAAAAGGTGGCCGTTTCTCCAAAACGATCGCGGGGCTCGTATTGAAAATGACAGGTTGGCGCGTTACCGGCTCTGTTCCCAATGTCCCTAAAGCTGTTCTAATTGCAGGTCCCCACACCTCAAATTGGGATTTTCCATTTGGCGTGCTTTCGCTCTTTGCACTGGGTTTGGATGTTCATTGGATTGGGAAACATACCCTATTTAGGTGGCCATTTGGGGTCATTCTGCGTCGGTTTGGGGGTATTCCGGTAAATAGAACAAGTCCCGGGGCACTTTTTCGTGATGTGATAAGGGGCTTTGAAGACAACGACTCCTTCGTTTTTGGGTTGTCTCCGGAGGGTACTCGATCTAAAGTGACCAAGTGGAAACCAGGCTTTCATCGAATTGCACTCACTGCAAAGGTGCCCATCCTCCCGGCAAGCCTAGATTTTGTAAAGCGCGAGATTCAATTCGGACCGTTGTTCGACCCCACGGAAAACTTTCAGGAAGACGAGGCTCGCCTCCAGAATTACTATCGTCAGTTTTCGGCAAAGCGCCCGGAATTGAACGGAATGCTTTCTCCGGACGCATAGCGCGGCTGCCAATAGATCTGAAAGTTTAAATCCTATCTTTTTTAGCCGATCATACCAAGGAATGGAATAAATACTCACTTTAAGCCCATTTTTTAATGGCCAAGTTGGTTTCGCTATACGGAAAGACAGTTACGTTGATCACGCTCGTGTTCATCGTATCGTTTTCTGTTTTAGGACTAGCATTCATGTCGATTTCAGCGTCAGAAGAGCGCGATAAAGTGCGCGACCTGGAACGATCCATTCTCCTAGCAAACTCTTATGTGCGGGACTTCATCATTACACGGGACCCGAGCGACGCTAAGGACACTGAATTTATTTTGCAGCAAGCCGACAAGCTGGTAGAAGAAGGGATCCGTACGAAGAACTATCAGAGGCTGCACAACGAAGTACTCATGTACTTGCATTCTATCGGCAACCTGATTGAAATCTATCAGGAGCAAGGATTTCACGCAAACGACGGCCTAGAGGGACACCTCAACGATCTTTCGCGCCGAATGGAAGAACAGATCGGGGCATCCAACGATTCCAAAGCAATGGTCGCAGCTCTTGCAGTTAGCCGTCATCAAAAGGATTTTTTACTGCTAGGTAGCGAAGAGTCTGTGACCGGAGTGCATGCCAGCATTGACGATTTAATGAGCCTAATCACTAAATCGAAACGCAGTCAAGACGAGATGGCCTCCTTGTTTCAGGACATGGCCGACTTCCAGCACAGTTTTGACAAGCTGGTTTCTCTTCGCGAGCGAATGGAATGGAATAGAAGCCAATTGAGCTATTTTAGAGAGGCAATTGGAGGGACGTTAGCTGAGGTAACAGCAGCAGAGCAGGTAAGAGCACGCCTCTATTTGTGGTCGGCGCTGGGGCTTATCCTGTTCGCTTTCATCCTAGGGATTGCCTACGCCATTCGCATTGCTCGGGGAGTACTTAACCCGTTGGAACGGCTTAGCGAGTTGGTGCGCAAGGTGGCAGACGGAGAAGAATTTGATCTCGAACTGTCGGATGAAGCAAAGAATTCTGGAGATTTGGCCGAAATTATGACCTCGTTCGAAGAGGTATCGAACCAGGTCAAACTCAGAAAAGCTGCTGAAAAAGATCTTCAAGAATCGAAAGAGGCCATCCAGAAGTACGGAAACGAACTTGAATCGAGGACGAAGCAGCTTGACCTTGCGGTAAAGAACCTAGGAGATGCCAAACACCAGGCAGAACGGGCATCCAAACTGAAGGCTGAATTTCTGGCCAGTATGAGCCATGAAATTAGAACCCCGCTAAATGGAATTATCGGGATGACAAGCCTGCTATCTGTGGATGAGCTAAAAGCCGATCAGAAAGAGGTCGTTGACGTCATTAGAACCAGCGGCGAATCCCTCCTTGGCATTGTGAACCACATTTTGGATTTCTCCAAGATCGAAGCTGGTGCGGTCGTTCTTGAAAACGAGCCACTCGATTTAGCGGATTGTTTGGAAGACGCCATTTCAATGGTATCTCGCCAGGCAGCCGAAAAAGGGCTAGACATCTCGTTTTTGGTGAAAGAAGGAACGCCTCAGAATTTAGTAGGCGATGCCCCGCGTTTGAGACAAGTATTGGTCAATCTACTTGGCAATGCAGTCAAGTTCACCGAGGATGGAGAAATCCACGTGAGCGTTTCCTGTTTATTAAAAGGGACCGACACCGCAAAGTTGTCCTTTAATGTGATTGATTCCGGAATTGGAATTGCACCTGAGACGCTCAATTCGCTGTTTAGTCCATTCATTCAAGCCGAAGCGTCCACCAACCGCAGGTATGGGGGCACTGGCCTAGGTCTGAGCATCAGCCACGGGTTGGTGGGGTTGATGGGCGGAAATATGTCCGTTGACAGTGAGGTAGGAAAAGGATCTCGCTTTGGTTTTGAGATCACAGTTGGCCTCGGCGATCAGGAAGAAAGCAAACAAGAGCCAATTTTTGCAGGCCAGCAAGTGCTGCTGCTCAATGAATCGCCATTGTTTGGGCAGGCATTGACCGCCGCCTTGACGCCTTTTGGGCTTAGCGTGCACCAAACAGAGAGTGACGAAGAAGCCATTTCATTGCTTCAGAGTAATTCATACCTAGCCGTTTTGATCAACGAAGGTAAGCTTGGTTTTGACGGTGTTGCCGGTGTGGCCATTGCTGGCATGCTGTGCGATGTTTCGCCGAGCATGCCAATTATTGTGCTTCGTCATATCAATCAGCAAGTCCTATCTGGAAGCACTCGTTGTCTTCTAAAGCCTATTAAAAGATCGGCTTTGAAAAGCATTTTACTTAGAATTACAGATCGAACGGGATCTGTGGTCGAGGTAGCATGTGGGGTAGAAGGCGCTGACTCCAGGCTGAAAAAGCTGGACAGACCTCCGCACCGCTCCAACCTTACTAGTGTTCTCTTGGTTGAAGACAACATCGTAAACCAGAAAGTGGGCATGCGAATGCTACAAAAACTGGGGTGTGAAGTCGACGTGGTAGATCGCGGACAAAAGGCGGTTAACGCAGTTCAGAGCGGCAAATACCAGATTGTCTTCATGGACATTCAGATGCCGGAAATGGATGGTCTGGAAGCTACGCAACGAATTCGGGAGCTCGGTGACATTGTTCAGCCAACCATCATCGCATTGACAGCCAATGCTACGACCGAAGATCGCACCAATTGCCTTAATTCAGGAATGGACGATTACGCGGCCAAGCCAGTCAATCCGAAGACGCTAGAATTGCTTCTCACGCAGTGGGCAACCGTCAGCACTAACGGCAACCACTCACCAGAGCCCGTTTAGCAACTACGCTAGATCTTTTCCTGGAACGGAAGAGAGCGCGCTCTTTTCGACCCGAACCTTGGTGTTGTTGTCCACCTGAACCAACACAGATGTGTCGTCAACTTGCGTTACGGTGCCGTGAATGCCACCGATGGTAATCACTTTATCGTTCTTTTTAACCGCTTCGATCATCTTTTTGCGGTTGTCTTCTTTCTTCTTCTGGGGTCTGATAATGAAGAAGTAAAAGACGATAAAGATCAAAATAAGTGGCAAAAACATGGCCAATGGATTGGCTTGTTCACCAGCTGGGGCTCCAATTAGGAGGTAAGGATACAACGTCATGATCTGGGCGGTGTGTTGATTTGATGGGTAAGATACGCCGTCGAATTATATTTCTCCGACTACAATATGCAGATCAGACGAAAAGCAATCTTAGGTAAAATAAGGGAGACGCTAGCTTCTTGCGTTGATTAACGCTTGCAAACATGTGAGTAATGGCATTGTAGACCTCTTCGGACCTGGCAGCTTTCCTCACGACTAGGTTAAGAAGCCACTTCCAAGTCACCAACTTTGTGAGTAGGTGGCTGAGCCTTAGTTCTCCTTCTAGCATATCCAAAACGGATCGCTGATATCCTGCTAGCACTACTTTTGAAAAATCGCCTTGTGTGTGGGCTCTACCAGCATATTCGGCAGCTAAAAGCCCACTTTGCATGGTATTCCCGATTCAAATCAGTCTTTGAATCTAGGATGATGGATCAGCATAAAACGGGATCTTTACTTGATCTCCAGAAGGGCCGCGGTCGTTCCTCCTGACCCGGCTCCGACAACAATTACACCAAACATGAAATCGAATTCCAGTTAGAAGGATGTGGGATGAGGGGAAAGCTTTGAAGAAGGCGCTCTAGTACCGAACGAAAGTTAGGGGTACAAAAAAGGGCAAGCTTACCGCATCGCGACGCTCAACCTCTTACCGCTGCTGCCTTCCGGCCCTGACGGAGTTCAGAGGGAGCTGTCCGTACGGGACTTGCCCTTTGGATGCGTCTCAACCCAAGCGGGAGTCCTTGGTTCCGATCAATTCTGCTTAAATTGTAGTTCATAGTGATGTTCACGTACTTATCATTTAGCTGTTCAGTGGGCTGGGCCCTTTCTTAACTCTCTCATTCTGCAAACCGATTCATGCTCGTCATCATCCTGACATGGACTTTGTTCATCCTGTCCTTGGCCTACATTGGGCTCTTGGTAGGGGTTGCAATGGGCCACTGGCGGCAGGCAGCGAACTGGCGGAGGATGCCTCACCGGACCGAACGGTAGAACGCATCCGCAATTTTGGCGATACCGTGCACTTGATTGAGCAATCCCGAGAAGAAGGGAAAAGGGCTGCCCGTGCTCATCGCGATCCAACTGTGGGGAATGTGGGATGCGCATCAACAGTTTGGTCAGCGCTTTTCTTTGTGGTGGTTTGCCTTTTATTCCATTCCATTCCGACGCACTGATTCGAGCTAGGCAGTTGCCTAAACGATGCCCACAGGATCGATATCTACAGTAAGCCGATAGGAATGTGGTAGCGATCCAATGGCTTTTCCTGCGGCTTCAATCGCGGTTCGGACGTGGCTTGCTGGTACGTGTAGTGGGATTTTAAGCAGGATCTGATGCCTGAAACGGTTTTTTAACTTGTGCACAAAGGCTGGAGAAGGACCTAATCGATCCACCACGGGCAGGCGGGAATCTATGCAGGCTCGCCATTTTTCGGCAAGGTCTCTCGTTTTGTCGTCGTCTGGGCCCGAAAACGTGATTGAAACCAGCCTTCCCGCGGGAGGATACCCCAAGGCAACTCGCGTTTCTAGGGCGTAAGCGGCAAATCCGGCGAAGTCGTGGCGAATCGCAAATTGGATGATAGGGTGCCCCGGCTGACGGGATTGGAGTATGACTTCGCCTGCTCGCTCGGCTCGGCCGGAACGCCCTGAAACCTGCGTCAGAAGCTGAAAAGCTCGTTCCTCAGCGCGGATATCGGGTAGCATGAGTCCTGCTTCAGCGTGAATGATGCCCACAAGCGTTACCCGGTCAAAATCGAGCCCCTTCGCGACCATTTGTGTGCCTAAGAGAACGTCGGCATTGCCTTTGCCAAATTGGTCTAGAATAGTATTATGCGACCCTTTTCCAGCAGTCGTGTCCAGGTCCATTCGGAGCTGCCTGATATGCGGAATTTTGGATTGCAATTCCTCTTCCAAACGCTGCGTTCCCGTGCCAGCAAATTCGAGTGTGGGCAGTTTGCATTCGCCACACGTCACGGGAACGCGGGCTGTTTGGCCGCAATAATGGCACCTCAGATGGTGTAACGGTTTGTGGTACACCATGCTAACCGAACAATCGGGACACTCTGGGACCCACCCGCAGGACGAGCACTCCATAACCGGCGAAAACCCGCGCCTGTTGAGCAAAAGAATGGCTTGTTCGCCTTTTTCGATCCGCTCTTCAATGGCTTCAACTAATCGTTTCGAAAGGTTTTCTTTTCGAGCGTTTAGCTCCTTTTCATTTCTTAAATCCACAATGTGGACCTTGGGTAGCGTAGCCGGCGAACCCTGAATGGGCACCCGCTCCGGCATTTCAAGCAGCTGGTATTTTCCATCGCGTGCATTTGTGAGGCTTTCCAAGCTGGGAGTAGCTGAGCCCAGAATGCACGTTGCGCCGTTGTTCATCGCGCGAACCACAGCCACGTCACGGGCGTGGTACCGTGGCGCGGGGTCATATTGTTTGTAGGACGCCTCGTGCTCTTCATCCACGATAATGAGTCCAGGGTTCTTTAGTGGAGCCAAGACGGCGGAACGCGGACCAATCACAATAGGATAGCGTCCAACGGCAATACCTCGCCAAGCGTCGTACCGTTCTCCGAGGCTCATGCGTGAGTGCAGGACGGCCACATCGTCTCCAAAACGACGCCGAAAACGCCTAACCGTTTGAGGGGTCAATGATATTTCAGGGACCAACACGATGCCTGTTTTACCGCTATCTCGAGCGTGTTTAAGCGCGCGAAGGTACACTTCGGTCTTTCCGGAACCCGTCACTCCATGGAGTAAGAAACATCCGTATTTGCCTTCGTCAAGTTGCTTGGTGATGGCATCAATGGCAATAGTTTGCTCTTTGTGCAGCTCAATCGATTCATCTTTCAGACTCGCAGCGGGCATAATTCCCTCTGATCGATCGACCACCTCAACCTCAAACTCAATGTAGCCCAACGCTTCCAGCCGTTGAAGGGTGGCGGCTGTTCCGCCGCATTCAGCTAAGACGTGTATTTGGGGTACTGGGAGTTTTTCCGCGGCGTCCCAAATTTTTAGTTGCTCAATAATGGCCTGCTGCCTGTTCCCCGTAGGAGGGGAGGAGGGAGCTTCGGGCGAAAGGTTCACCATGGTGACCGTTCGGGCCCTGGAACGGGCCGTAGGTGCGGCGCTGCCGGGAGGCAGCGCCGCACGCGCCGCCTCGCCCCAAGAACACATGTAATACTTCGCTATCCACTGGGTCAGTTTCAAGACCTCTTGGGGCATCGGCGTCAGCTCGATGTCCACATCTATTATTTCCTTGGCTTCATAGCCTTTTAAATCGAGCTCGGCCCCCTCCGCAACCACCACTCCAGCTAGTTTTCGCTTGCCAAATGGGACCACGACCCGCCTACCCACCCGCACAAGGTGACGGAAATGCTCCGGCACGGCATACGTATAGGGCCGGTCAACAGGCAAGGGAAGTATGATGCGGGCTAGATTCAAAAGAAGGCTTTTATGTATTAAAAAGGCTGGTCCATTGCGCAGAATTTGGAAAATTCTGCGCAAGACGCGCCGAGGTTATTCGTTTGGCGCGCGGACTTCTAAGATACACTCAATTGGGACAGCCGTGTGACATACCTTACACAACGCGCCTTGCACAACGCGCATTGCGTAACGCCATGCAAAGCCGAACTCGAGCCCTCACGGAAACCGCTCGCGCCCCGCAGGGTAGAGGAGCCAAACTTTCAGACCAAGTAAATTGATTCGACTTACTCGCCCATATTGGTTCATTCTGTTCTTCGCGTTGTCCGGATGCATGCCATCATCCTGCAATCGAACTCAGCCGAGAGATGTTTATTCCGCGGACTCCCTTTCCAGAGCGTTTTCCGCCACGTTTCCCATTGACACGCTTCAGTTTATTGATACTGTTCAGCCGGGCCAAAGCAAACTCGCATATCCTCGCACCATCGCCTATTCCCCAGAAGGCATCCTGTGGGTAACCGACACCGCCCAGCACATAGTATTGACACTCTCACCAGAAGAAAATAACCTGGTTGCAAGAGACACGCTGCCCGAAACCTACCCGTACATGGCGGGATTTAGAGGCTCTTCCGCTTATGTTTTCAGTCCTGCGAAGCATCACATGTACGAAATGGATTCCACCGGAGTCCTGCGGGAAATTGAGTTGAAAGGCAGTCTTCCTGGCAAAGGTGGCCTCCGATACGCCACCGTCACCGATTCTGGGTTTGCCATTAAGGTGGTGGCGAAAGGGTTTGAGGGATACGTGGCAGAGACCAATGACACCGGAGAAATCACATCTTCCCATCCGCTTGTGGGAGAGGAATGGAGATACGCAGGCCAGCTTCGAACCGAGAATCAGACCATCTACAGTTTGGCGGGATACCTCCCTATGATGGATGTGTTTGAGGATTCAAGGCAGGATTCGCTGCACTTCATGGGATTTGACTCCCCGATGCTACCCCGAACTCGGCAGTTTCAAATGGGAGATACGAAAGAGCCGCCGTTGTTGTCAGCATCTGCTGTCTTGGCGGACAGTTCCTGGTTTGTGCTTAACATGAGGCCCGGTTGGATCCAAGTGGATGTCTACTCCCGCGAGGGGACGTTACGCCATATATTGACGCAGCCCAGCCCTTCGTTCAATCTGGAGTTTTTCCCAACGGATATTGCAGTTCACCCAGATGGAACGGGTGGATATTATATTGCTGTGGCGTTAATCAAACCGGATCCGCGAATCGATCGCTTTTACTGGCATCCGTAGGTCACCCCGAGTTATCCAGAAGCCCTTATGTCCCTGGAATTTCTACAGGACTCCGTGCAGTTTCTCAAGGGCGTTGGTCCTCAGAGAAGCAATGCGCTAGCTCAAACGGGCATCCTCTCGGTTCATGACCTGCTTTCTTACTACCCCCGCCGATACCTCGACCGCACGAGTGTTTCCCGTATTGTGGATCTGAAAATCGGATCGGATCCGGTAACAGTTATTGGCACCATCGTGTCCACCGCGATCATTCCCGGAAAGCGCTCGCGTAGGTTTGAACTCGTGCTGGAGGACGAACCTGGTAGGCGAATTAAATGTGTTTGGTTTCAGGGAGTGGCTTGGGTGGCGCGAAGCCTCGAAAAGGGCCAAAAACTGGCCGTTCACGGAAAGCCTGGGAAATACGGCAGTGGCATTTCCATTTCGCATCCGGAATTTGACCAACTCGATGAAGACGGGACGACGCTCGACACCGGGCGCATCATTGCCCTATACCCCGGTACGGCGCTCCTCGAACAAAGCGGGTTCACGAGCCGCACCTTTCGAAAACTGATCTATGCCTTAATTCGGGATCGGGGTGAGGAGCTGCGGGAGACCCTCCCAGATTGGGTGGTTAACTCGTTCGGCTTGTTGGATGGCCGCGTGGCAAGGCGAGCCGTGCATTTTCCAAAGTCGCAGGAAGAACTGGATCAAGCACGAAATCGTCTCAAGTTTGAGGAGTTGTTCTTCTTTCAGCTCATGCTGGCCAATAAACGAGTGGGCCAGACAAAAATTCCGGGTGTGTCCATGCGTTCCGGAGGGTTGTTGGAGCAACGCTTCCTCACAGACGTGCTACCGTTTACGCTCACCGGAGATCAGCAAAAGGCCTTGGTCGACATCAGGCGTGACCTCTCCTCTGGCATACAGATGAACAGGCTGCTGCAGGGCGACGTAGGGAGCGGGAAAACGGTAGTCGCAGCGCTGGCCGCGCTCGTTGCCATCGATTCGGGATACCAAGTTGCCTTTATGGCCCCGACCGAAATTTTGGCGGAACAGCACGTTCGCTCCTTGTCAAAACTCTTTGGCCCGCTAGGAATTACGGTCGAAATACTCACGGGATCGACTTCTACTGCAGATCGAAAGAGGGTTTTATCAGCCCTTGGCACGGGAACCTTGAACATTGTGATTGGGACGCACGCCATCATCCAAGACAAAGTGGATTTTCATCGGCTGGGCCTCAGCATAATCGACGAACAGCATCGATTTGGCGTCTTGCAACGGGCAAACCTATCCGAAAAAGGGGATCGGCCACATGTTTTGCTCATGACCGCAACGCCCATTCCTCGGTCGCTGGCCTTGACCTTGTATGGAGATATTGACGTGAGCCTGATCAAAGAGCTTCCTCCAGGCCGCCAGCCCATTAAGACCAAAATGGTCCGAGAAAAGGAAAGAGACGCTGTTTACGCTCAGATGCAGAAGGTTCTTGCGGCGGGGCAGCAATGTTACGTGGTCTACCCGTTGGTTGAAGAGAGTGAAAAGCTGGACCTCAAGGATGCACATTCCGGATACGATCAGATTTCGGCGGCCTTCCCAGGCACTCAAGTCGAACTCGTGCACGGGCGCATGAAATCAGGCGAGAAAGAAGCGGTGATGGCTCGTTTCGTTTCGGGAGAATCAGGCATTTTGGTTTCTACAACGGTCATCGAGGTGGGCGTCGATGTGCCCAACGCCACCTTTATGCTCATTGAACATGCCGAACGCTTTGGGTTGAGCCAGTTGCATCAGTTGCGGGGACGAATAGGGCGAGGCAAGCATGCCAGCACGTGCATTCTCATGGCCGAATACAGGCAGTCTGAAGAATCGAAGCGCCGCTTGCGCGCCATGGAATCGACCACGGATGGCTTCAAGATCAGCGAGTTCGATATGGAGCTCAGG
>JABMOI010000096.1 GCA_013204185.1 bacterium
CAAGGAGGTCAACCCGGGTTCGGATGGCCAGTCAATATTGTCGACCGTTGCCACCCAAGCTGCTCTAAACTCCTTCTCTATGGACGGCATATTTCCCGTTAGCGCGGCAGCCATCTCGCCGGAAGCCTGCTTCCAACCGGGCGCTTCCACTTCGACATCAAAAATGCCAGCCGTGGAAGAACAACCTGCCATTAAAAGCGCCAAAAACAATCCTAAAAGTCCTTTTCTCATCATTAAAGCGTAATACTGTAGTGGTCGTATGCATCATCCAACTCCCAATTCCGAGCATCGTATACCGATTTTGCGGTACCGTTGTCTTTAGCTGTTGACAACTCTAGGCCTGCCGCGCCTTCCATCCTAGCCCATTGCTCCGCCGCTTCCATCAAGGCATTGGCCACGCCCAGTTTCCGTGCGGTGCGTGACACAAACAGGTCGTTCAGAATCCAAATTGGCCGCATTCTGACCGAGGAAAACATCGGATACAACTGAGTAAAGCCGAGGGCCCCTTTTGCATGACCCGCCGCAAGGAAGATCACGGATTCATTTCGTTTCAACCGAGACGCTAAAAACGTTCGCGCTCCTTCCACGTCTGAAGGTTGCTTGTAAAACTGTCGATACCCATCGAATAGATGAGTTAAAGCGTCGAGATCGTTCAGATCTGCTCTTCTTATGTTGAACGTTTTTTCCATTCCCTTTACCATTTTCCGGCTCTCTGGTCGGATCGACTATCTATGCCTATTTTGTCTGCTCCTCAGCTGGACGGTTCAGGACTTCTTGGTCCCGCCAAGATACACGATAATCTTTATCATCCGTATTGACGACTTCGCGTTTTACATATCTTTTTGAACTGAAGTCGTTCTGGTACACATTGTTAGGCAGATTTTCAATTTCGCTTTGGTGCGTCCTTCTAGTGGGACTTTGCTCGGTGTGCGCCCCTCATTTTTCCCATGCCCAATCCATGGAGGACGACCCGTTCCGTTTTCTAATTTGGTTAAAAACGGATACGCAAAGTATAGGGTCAGGACTACTTAGCACGGAGCCGGCAAAGCTGGCTGTGGGCGTCGCCTCCACCTTTATTGTTTCCAGGTTTGACGAAAGGCTGACCAAGGAATCTGAAACGTGGAGAAACAGGGAGTTAATGCGAGTTGTAGAGGAGCTTGGCGACGCAAATGCGGTCAGACCATTTGCTTTCGTGATCTTTGCCGGCTCGCTGTTTACGGACAATCACAAGTTTCAAGATGCTGCGTTTGCTAGCGTGGAAGCGTTGATCTATGCAAATGTATTGACCAACGCACTTAAATTCGGATTTGGCAGACAGCGCCCGTGGCAAGGGGATGATGCATTTTCCTTTCATCCCTTCTCAGGGAATACATCGTTTCCGAGTGGTCATGCAACGACGGCGTTCGCTGCTATCACGCCATGGATTCTGTATTACCCAAATACGGCTACCGTCTTGGCCATTGTCTTGGCTACAGGCACCGCTTTTTCGAGGGTCCCGCTAAAATACCACTGGCCGAGCGATGTAATGGCGGGTGCGCTCATCGGTTTCTCAACAGCAAGTTGGTTGGTCCGACGTCATCAACAAGGAGAAACGACTTCCAACTTGACGTTTCAAGTGGCTCCGCAAACCATTAGCCTCCGTTTGAAGCTCAATTAACCCACCAGGAGCATTTCGACGCGCCTTTCTTAGCTACGTGTCTGATGCCGCTCGTTCCAAACGATCCATAAGGGCCCAACCGATTCCGTTTTTGGGAATTGTTTCGCAATAAATGGTTTTTACGCCCCGGTTCTCGCACGTCCGGAAAAATGAAAACAGGTGGTGGGCGTATTCAGAAACACTCCCTGCAACCAAGGTCAGTTCTGTTGTTGCGCCTGCTGAAATGCCAATAAAAGCAGCCGTTTCTGACTCTCCAATCGGTATTTCGCTTGGATGGCCCACCAACCGAACCTGAGCTTCGGGTTGATAGTGTTTATGCCTAGTTCCTGGACTTCGAGCTAACAAAGCAGCTTCGGTCGAATAGGCCGATGAGGGTACCACGAGTTGCAAATCTTCCAGCGAAATCGAGCCAGGCCTCAACACAACAGGGTGAGAAGCCGAGCAGTCCACAACGGTCGACTCCAATCCCACGCGTGATTGGTCGCCCTTTAGAATGATATCAATGAATCCATTCAAGTCGCTAAAAACAGCTTCCCAGGTGGTTGGGCTTGGGCGTCCTGAACGGTTTGCGGAAGGGGCAGCAATAAAACGGTTGCTTTCCGCAATGAAAGAACGGGCAATTTCATGGTCGGGCATGCGCACAGCCACGGTATCTAAACCTGCGGTCGTGGCATCAGGGATATGATCTCTTTTGGGCAAAACGAGCGTCAATGGACCCGGAAAAAAGGCAGCGCATAGTTCTCGGGCATACGCAGGAATGTTCTTAGCCAAATCGTCAATGTGTTCAACAGAGGAGATATGCACGATCAGCGGATTATTCGAAGGCCTTCCCTTCGCACTGAAAATGGATTGTACGGCCGTCGGATTTAGAGCATCGGCGCCGAGACCAAAAACGGTTTCTGTTGGAAAGGCAATCAGTTTGCCTAGTCGTAGTTCAGCAGCTGCAAAGGCAATATTATCTGTGACAACGGTTTGGCGGCCAATGGGGTGTTGAGACATTACTTCCAGCTCTCCAACGTTTTGCTCAACGTATCCATGGTGGCATCGCCTTTTTTCGCGGCATCAATGGTGTCAATAAAATGCTTTCCCCAGCCCGGATAATCTCGTTCATCCCACAAGGTGTTATGCCAAAGACCAACAAATACGCCTCCAAAACGTGCTACGGTTGCCATTAGGGCTGCGGTATACGAGGAGGCTTGATCTGAAGTAAGGTTCATCCGGTTGAACAGGGACGATTCCATGACAGAAAGGGGCATCTCCCACACTTCTAGTTCTACTTGCCGAATAGGATCGTACAGAGGAAAGGGTAGGCACGTGGCGTGTCTAAAGCCTCCTTGCGTGGCAAAACCAAGACTCGAATCGACCTTAAATCCACTTTCGGCCATGTGGTAGGCTGATTGAGGCATCGAAACGCGGAGGTAGTGTGCTCTGTGGGCTTGAATCCTGAATCCACACACCGTTTCAAGCTTCTGTTTTTCTCGTTTTAGCCGTTCTGGGTGCAAAAATGCGTGATATGACGGATGATGGCCGATTTCAAACCCACTGGCCCGGAGCTGAACTAGCTGGGAGTAAATGAAGGGTGACGAAAGCGAGTACGGCACATCTCTCCTTCCTTTTCCACCTGACTTGATAAAATATGTGGCTCGACCTCCGCGGGACTTCACCTCATCCTGCATGCGAGAAAAAGCTGTTTGAAACGGGTCTTCTCGGTTTAGAACCGACTGAAACACATCGGTAACACGCGAAAGCCTTGACGTGGAGTCCTCGCGATCCTTGTTTAGCACAACCCGGTCGAGTAATTCCCGCTTGTAGATGCCTGGCCGCCACTTTTTGTCATAATCAATGTCGTGGGTGGAGCAAAAAGCCCAGTCCTTCCCTGCCCACTCCTTGCTAGTCAGTTTTGCCCCTTTCTTCCGGAGCGCATCGGCAAAAATGTGTCTGTACCACTCGACCCATGGCTCATCCGCATTGCCCAACGAGTATTGAATGGACTGTTCGTACGGAAAGCGTCCATGTTCATCCGTACCAACCGAATGGATCTCTTGCCATGCAGACAAGAAGTATAAAACCGAGGCCACCGGGTCTAATGAAAGTCCCCCAGTTCCTTCGAAAAGGACTGGAATTCGATGATCCTGAACCTTGACATACCGTGATACGGTAGGATGCGGGGCTGTTCGGTCAAAAAACTCCATGGTTGAGGTCACGCATCCTAGGGCCAATGTGTCTTCAGGTAGGCCTTCGGGGTTTACCCCATAATAAATTGAGGGTCCTTCCAATTCGCTTTTGTCCACCAATTCCGTTTTGTCCACCAATTCCAGGGTAGCCCGGAACGGCAAAAGCAGCATGCTCAGCCCATAAAAAGCGTGACTTCTGTACGGTTCTGGGAGTTCTATGGCAGAGAGAATTCGTTCCAAGAAAGAATTGCGCGAAGTAAGGTTGAATTGGGTACTTTTGAATAGTACGAATCACACGGAAGACATACTCCTCCCGAAGGCCAATGAACGGACGCTTCAAAATATTTTCAGATCCAGTTCACGGGTTCATTTCAGTGCCCAAAGGCCTCATATTAGATGTGATGGGGTCGGAAGAGGTTCAACGCTTGCGCCGCATTCGTCAGCTGGGAGTGGGGCATATGGTTTTCCCAGGGGCAGAGCATTCTCGATTTGGGCATGCCCTGGGAGCCATGGCACTCATGCAGGACGCGCTAACCTCGCTTTCAGGAAAAGGAACGAAGATCTCTTCGGTTGAAATGGAGGCCGCCATGGCGGCGGCGCTGTTACATGACGTAGGGCACGG